>VERM01000123.1 GCA_018882645.1 Ferruginibacter sp. | reverse complement strand
CAAAGTGATGAGTGGGGTGGTTCGTTTTACCAAAAGAATCAATCCTTTGAATGTAAAATCAGAGAGACTATACTGGGTATTGGTAAAAACTGCGTTTAACCAACGCAGAAAAACGCTTCGAAATGCCCTTAAAGCTCAATTTGCTACCGAAACGCTACAAGATGAAATATTCAATAAAAGGGCAGAGGAATTGAGTATTGATGATTATGCCTCACTGACCTTCAAAATGAAGATATAATACTCACATGTAAACGGTAATATTTGTAAATTTGCATCCGAAAAAGACTGCAAAAGGATTGCTTTGACTATTGTTTTATCAAAAACAGAAAACTATGAGTTATTCTCCCCAACAAAAAGTTAGAATCGTAACGGCTGCTTCACTATTTGATGGTCATGATGCTGCTATTAATATCATTCGTCGCATACTTCAAAGTAAAGGTGCTGAAATTATACATCTGGGCCACAATAGAAGTGTTGCTGAAATTGTGGAGTGTGCTATTGAAGAGGATGTTCAGGGAATTGCCATCACCAGTTATCAGGGCGGGCATGTGGAGTTTTTCAAATACATGAAGGATCTTCTCGAAGAAAATGGCTGCGGTCATATCAAAATTTTTGGCGGTGGCGGCGGTACCATTTTGCCTGATGAAATTGAAGAACTTCATGCTTATGGTGTCACCCGTATTTACTCGCCAGACGATGGAAGAAAAATGGGGCTGGAGGGAATGATTGAAGATGTGATCAAACAATGTGATTTCAGTCTGAATGGTAATGGTATGTATCATTCCCCAATGACTCTGGGAGAGATCATTGATACAAGAACCATTGCCCGTAAAATCACCAATGTGGAAAATGGGATTGCAAACAACGAACCCGTATCAAAGACAAATAAAAATGCCCCTGTACTGGGAATAACCGGAACCGGCGGAGCAGGCAAGTCCTCTGTAACAGATGAGATCGTCCGCCGGTTCCTGAACACCTACTCAGATAAAACCATAGCCGTCATTTCTGTCGATCCTTCCAAGAAAAAAACGGGAGGAGCGTTGCTGGGCGACAGAATTCGGATGAATTCTATATCGTCTCCTCGCGCATATATGCGCAGTCTGGCAACCAGAGAAAGTGATAAAGCATTGAGCAAATACGTGCAGGAAGCGATCGATATTTGTAAAAATGCCGGGTATGATTTTGTGATTTTGGAAAGTGCAGGCGTTGGACAAAGCGATGCCTCTATTCTTGACTATTGCAATATCAGCATGTATGTTATGACACCGGAATACGGTGCCCCTTCTCAGTTGGAAAAAATCAACATGCTCGATTATGCTGACGTGGTTTGTGTCAATAAGTTTGATAAAGCCGGAGCACTGGATGCATTGCATGATGTTCGTAAACAATACAAAAGAAATCATGGGCTCTGGGACGCCAAAGATGAAGATCTGCCCGTAGTTGGTTCTATCGCGGCACAGTTTAATGATGCAGGCGTAAATCAGCTTTTTGAAAGATTGATGGAAAAGGTAACGGAAAAAACCGGCGTTAGGTTTGACAATAGAGAACAAACGGAGTTTTATTCTGCAGCCGGGAGTCAATCAACCATTATACCTCCTGCCAGGGTCAGATATCTGGCTGAAATTGCTGAAACAGTTGATCAATACAACAACTGGACCAACGAACAGGCAAAAATAGCCAGTCAGCTCTATCAAATCAACGGAACCATAAATGTTCTTGATACTGAAAAAAGCCTTGTTGCCGAATTGGCCAAATTAAGCCTGTCGGTTGAAGAAAAACTTCATCCGGGCAATAAGCGACTGATTCAGGAATGGTCGTCTGTGCGTGAGCGTTATGCTCAGGAATTCTATGAGTTTAAGGTCAGAGATAAAAGTATCAAACAACCCCTCACGTATAAAAGTTTGTCAGGTACCATTTTGCCAAAGGTATTACTCCCCAAATACAGCGATTGGGGCGATATTTTAAAATGGCAGTTGCAGGAGAATGTGCCCGGAGAGTTTCCTTACACTGCAGGCGTATTTCCTTTAAAACGGGAAGGTGAAGATCCCACTCGAATGTTTGCCGGTGAAGGTGGACCCGAGCGAACCAACAGAAGGTTTCATTATGTCAGTTTGGGTCAGCCGGCGAAAAGATTAAGTACGGCATTCGACAGCGTAACGCTTTACGGAGAAGATCCGGCTCATCGCCCCGATATATATGGCAAAGTAGGAAACAGCGGAGTGAGTATTGCCACCGTGGATGATGCCAAAAAATTATACAGCGGTTTTGATTTGTGCGACCCCAAAACGTCAGTGAGCATGACCATCAACGGACCTGCTCCCATTCTTCTTGCATTTTTTATGAATGCTGCCATCGATCAGCAATGTGAAAAGTATATCATTGAAAACAATCTCAAAGAAGAAGTCAATAAAATCATAGAATCAAAATACGATCTTAATAAGCTGCCTAAATATATGGGCACCGACGGAAAAGAAGTCGTACCTCAAAAAGGTTCTTTACAGGGTGCGCTTCCTCCCGGCAATGATGGTCTCGGACTCAGGCTGCTTGGTCTGACCGGAAAAGATGTTCTGCCACCGGATGTGTATGAGCAGATAAAAGCTAAAGCATTGTCAACCGTAAGAGGAACCGTGCAGGCCGATATTCTGAAAGAAGACCAGGCTCAAAATACCTGTATTTTCTCTACAGAGTTTGCATTGAAACTCATGGGAGACGTGCAGCAGTATTTTATAGAGCACGATGTGCAGAATTTTTACAGTGTCAGCATCAGCGGTTATCATATTGCCGAAGCCGGAGCAAATCCCATTACCCAACTGGCATTTACACTGGCCAATGGTTTTACGTATGTGGAATATTATCTGAGCAGAGGAATGAATATTGATGACTTCGCTCCGAATTTGTCTTTCTTCTTCAGCAATGGCATGGATCCTGAATACAGCGTAATCGGAAGAGTGGCCAGAAGAATTTGGGCCAAAGCCATAAAAAATAAATACAAAGGGAACAGCCGCAGTCAGAAATTGAAATACCATATTCAGACCAGCGGCAGAAGTCTGCATGCTCAGGAAATTGATTTTAACGATATCCGAACAACACTGCAGGCCTTGTATGCCATATACGATAATTGCAATTCATTACATACTAATGCCTATGATGAAGCAATTACCACCCCAACAGAAGAAAGTGTGCGTCGCGCCATGGCCATTCAACTGATCATCAATCGCGAATTGGGTACAGCTAAAAATGAAAACCCCAATCAGGGTTCGTTTCTGATTGAAGAGCTTACAGACCTTGTGGAAGAAGCAGTAATGACAGAGTTCAACAGAATCACTGAAAGAGGCGGAGTGCTTGGTGCTATGGAAAGAATGTATCAGCGCAATAAGATTCAGGAAGAAAGTTTATACTATGAAACACTTAAGCATACCGGAGAATATCCGATTGTTGGTGTAAATACATTCTTGAGCAAAAAAGGATCTCCGACTGTTTTGCCAACCGAGGTGATTCGTTCTACAACCGAAGAGAAGGAGTTTCAGATTGCCACTTTGCAGGCCTTCCAAAAAAGACATTCGGATAAAGCAGATGAAATGCTGAAAAGATTGCAACAAGTTGCTATCAATAATGGTAATCTGTTTGAGGAACTTATGGAAACTGTAAAATGCTGCTCACTCGGACAAATCACAAACGCCTTATATAGCGTGGGAGGGCAGTATAGAAGAAATATGTAACAAAATTCCTAATAGCCCACCATTTAAATGGTGGGCTAACAATCCCAAAGGTGGGCTAACAATCCCAAAGGTGGGCTAACAATCCCAATGGTGGGCTAACAATTTAATTTTTATTTCTTTTATAAAACTTTCCTATAAAGGGCATTGATGCCAATTCTTTCATTTCTATTTTACCGACAAATCTGGCAAAAAGATACAGGAGAATCATTCCTGTAATTACGGAGAACCATAGTGTATCTCTGATAAGCATATTGATTAAAATATGCACCAGGTATATGATTACGACCAGCACAATGTATGCAGTAAGTTTCTTTTTTGCATAAGGAACAGGATAATATTTCTGCCCTAACTTGTAGCTTACCATCATCATCACAAAGTAACAGAAGAATGTGGCTGCCGCTGCACCACCGTAATGAAATTTTGGAATCAGTAATACGTTCAGCAGAATAGTGATTATTGCACCCAGGATAGTAATATACGCCCCGTATTTGTTTTTATCAGTCAATTTGTACCACACGCTAAGGTTGTAATAAATGCCTAAAAAAATATTTCCCAAAGCCAACAGAGGGACAAAATCCAATCCTTCAGCCCAACTTTTGCTTGCAAAACTCACAAATATCCATTTGAAGACATCCAGAAATAGCCCAATCAACAGAAATAAAAAACAACAGGCTATCACAAAAAACTTCATTACCCTGGCATATGTGTGCTGCGCATTTTCCTGTTTGCTTTGATTGAAAAAAAATGGTTCAGCAGCCATCCTGAAGGCCTGTATCATGATGGTAATCAAAAGTGCTATCCGGAAAATATTTGCAAAAACTCCCAGTTCATGATCAGCTTGCTGTTGAGGGAGATCAACGACATGTCTGTATATCAAGCGACTTAAAACATCGTTAATCATCCCCCCCATACCAACAATAATCAATGGTGAACTGTATTTCATCACCTGCTTCCATAAAAAAGTGTTGAATCGAAGTTTTATTTTCTTTATGTCAGTCCACAAAATCAATAAGGTTACTACACTTCCTAAAATATTCCCCAACAAATAGTATCCAATACCTGTTTCCGGATTATATAGTTTGGCCCAAAAACTCGTTGGATTATTTTTTAAGATGGCCGGAACGATTCCCAAAAAAAGGATGACCGTAGCAATGTTGGCAAAAATTCCGGCTATCCTTGCCAGGGCATATTTTTTCGGTCTGTTTTCCTGTCTCAATCTTGCGAAGGGTAGTGTGTTTAAGTTGTCTATAGCAATTATTGCAATCATCCAGTACACATACTCGGGGTGATTGGATAAATCAGCAATAGAAGTTATCCAGCTACTGCATATCAACAAAATCAGGCTAAAAAAAATGGTGCTGAAAAAAAGTGAAATCGAAAGCGTACTGTACAATTCTTCTTTGTCATGCGTTTGAGAAAATCTGAAATAAGCAGTTTCCATTCCATATGCATAAAGGACATTTAGAAAAGGAATCATGCTGTAAACCTGCACCAGATCTGCCGTTTTTTCGGGCATGGCAATAAAAAAGGGCAATGCCATATTCATCAGGTATCCAAGAAAACGACTGGCAATGGTGGGTACACCATACCAAAGTGTTTGTCCGGCTAATTTTTTTATTCCGCCCAAGAAATGAAATTTGAACGTAATTTACTTGTAAAAATTAAAAACGTATTGAATTTTACACTTTGTTTTATTTATATATCTTTACATCCTGTTAATCTTTGCTTACGTTAGAGTCACATTTCAATTCATATGATTAAAATTTAAAAATCTCATTATGAAAAAATTTTTCTTCACTTTGTTTTTAACTTCAATTTGCTCAATCATTTTTGCTCAGTCTAGGGT
>VERM01000122.1 GCA_018882645.1 Ferruginibacter sp. | reverse complement strand
CTGTCATTAGGAGCGTTGCATAGAATAAATTCCGGCTGATATTTCCTGATGGCCTTAATTACCTTTAATAAAGATTCTTTATCTGCATTGAAAAAACCGTCAGGCAATTCCAGATTAATTCGAATATCTAGACCAAGAATAGCGGCAGCGCTTTCAGATTCCCTGTTTCTGGTTTCAACATCCCCTCTTGATCCCAGCTCGCCTCTTGTCAGGTCTACGACCCCAATTTTTTTTCCATTTTGTTTTTCTACCAGCAGCAATCCGGAGCAACTTAATTCTACATCATCAGGATGTGCGCCAAAGGCCAAAACATCTAATTTCATTTTTTACAATTGAATTTGCGATTGCTGATTGATTTAATATACAACAAGTCAAAATTGCCTACGCAATATAGTTGAAAATGATCGATTAAACTAATCTGTGGAATAGATGTGTACTATTTTATCCAAGCGGAACACTATGGCATTAAGGAGCTGCTTTTAGATATTTCATTAAATCCGTATAGTCTTTGAACTTCTATGACAAAACGCTCAATCAAAGCGTCGGCACTAAAAGGATCGTAGGATTGTTTTAAACTTGTGCTGAAGAAGAATGCGACTGTTTGATAGAATCCTGCCGCCAGACCGCCCTGGTACTCTTTGATGATTTCATAGCAATTGTTTCCGGTCTCTCGATTGATTAATTTCATCAATACTTTACCCTGATATACAGATAAATTGGTCAGAGGTATTGTGAATTCTTTTCTTAATTCTTTTTCTCTTGTTTTGATATATTTTTTTCTTAGACTTTTATCTGTTATTCCGGAAAGATGTGCATTCATTTCGTTCATCAATATGCCCGCCTTTCTGGCGTAGGGGTAAGTGACATACACGGCATTTCTGAGTCTGTTGTATGCGGCGATTGCCTCTTTTTGTGCTTTTGTCAATTTGCAGTACACGTATACGTTAGACAATACCGATAAGGTCATCAGTTCACCCTGATACATGAAGGCCTGTACGTTAATGGTATCATTAACTGAATACTGAGCAAATGATTTACTGTTGCCTAATAAAAGGGAAAATAAAAAAAACAGCATAATCACTTTGATGGTATGTTTCAGCCGGAAAGTCATCTGTGTAAATTTAAATAAAATCCTGCTGATGTTTGATATCCGATTTGAAAAAAGGTAACCCTCAATATTTAGGGGTTAGCCTGCCAGCAGAAACATATAAAAAATTCCTAGAGATGCAGCAATGAGAATGACGGCAGATGTAGTATTGTCGAACCCGAAGCGTCTTATCATGCTGATAATGATACCGATAGCCATGATGGTCAGTCCAAGCCAAACCAGATTGATGTATGGGAATATGAAGCTTTTGACAGCAATAAAATCAATAAAGTTGGATGGTTCTTTTATGCCAATTTTAACAGTTTTATTTTCGGTTACACCTGCAAACTGGATGATAAGGTTTTGTGAAAAAATGGTGTCATTGATATTTATAATGTCTGTTGCGTCTGCCTTAATCAATGGGCGTGCGTTGAATCTGAGGCTGTCTTTTGTTACAAAACTAAGATCGGCCATCAAGGCTTTGTCATCAGAAGTGAATTTATATTTGTCATTTGACGGATTGATTTCCACTTTATTGAGTATGAAGTATCCATTATTGTAAAAAGATTTTTCACCTATCTTCATTTCGCTAATATCATATGCATCGGAGGGCGTCATGTTTTTTATTGCTGAAATAGTCAACTCAACACGCCTGTTTAGGGTTCTATTTGCATCAGAATTGTTGTCATATTTTGGATGATTTTCACCATACCAATCTGTACTAATAAGAAGGGAGGAGTCCCCATTGGATTTGAGGTAGTCGCTCACGGCAATTACTCTTTTTTTTGATAGTATCAAATTTTGTTCAGCTTCGCCGGTGTCATCCGTATATCCTTCAATTGTAATGCTTGTTTTATTATTTTCATTAAAACTTTTTATAAGGTTATCTAATGAGATTTTGGAATTTTCGCTTATATCTGATTTGCCAGATTCAAATAAAACGCTGTCAATGGATTTTTTGGGAATAGTGTCGGTATCGGTAGGTGTATGGCCACTATTTTTATTTTTATCTAAGGCATAAGTGATGTAAGTAAAAATATCTTTGGTAAGATAAGATCTGGTGTCCGGATTGCTGCTCATGTTATTGTCCTTCATGATGTAGATATCCGGCATGACAACGAAGGTTTCTTTTTTGTTTTTTTTATTTTCAAATAAAAGTTTATAAAATTTCCGGCCTTTTTCATTTCCGGAAGAATCGTTCATATAGGTGACATTGTATTCGCCCATGCTTGCGGGGATTTCCCTGAGAAGGGTAAGATTTTCTGAAGGATTATCCTGTTTTTTGGTGATTGGGTCTATACCCATTTTTAGATTGATTCCATTTACTTTGCTGTCGCTGATAATTATTTTATTGCTACTTGAAATCAGCATGCCTGCAATCATAAGTGCAAACCCGATGTGGGCTATGGATCCTCCAGCTTGTTTGAATTTATTTTTGATCGTATCTAAAATAAAGTATCCATTGGCGATTATGGAATATGCAGAAGCAAAAAATGCCATATAGATTGCGAGTAGAAAGCCTGCGCCTTTTTTGTCGTATAAAAAAGGGTAAGTGATTGAAATGGCGATAAAAAATAAAATGGTGGCTATGGTTGGGATGATCAGCTTTCTAAGATGTTTGCCTGGTGTGTCCTTGTATTTGAAGTATTGACTGATAGCAGTTAATATTCCAATTATAAACGCAGCAATCACCATTACTTTGTTGTAAAGAAATTCAGGGTCTTCCGGCAAGGCCATTTTCCCGCCATGATATTGGAGAATCAGGTCTTTTAATAGAGGAGTTTTATTGTAAACCGGAATCGAAGTGATACCGATGATAAAGATGGCAGACAGAAAGAAAATAACAGATCCGATAAACATCCAGAATTCTCTGGATTGAATACTTTCTTCAGAATGAATGGCGGGAATTTTTCTGTATCTGATGAAAAATAATGCCAACATTGACAGTGAAAATAGCGCCACCATCAATCCTATCATGATATTGATGGCGATACCTGCTTCGGTGAATGAATGAACAGATGCGTCCCCTAAAATTCCTGTACGGGTCAGAAAGGTGGAATACAATACAAATGAAAAGCTGAGTATCGCAAATAAATAGCTGGCTCTCAATGCGCGTTGGGTGGAATTGTAAATCAACATGGTGTGGATACCTGCTATCAGAATAAGCCAGGGAACAAGCGAAGCGTTTTCTACCGGATCCCAGGCCCAGTATCCTCCAAAGCTCAAAGATTCGTAGGCCCATTTCCCACCCATCATGATTCCAACACCAAGTACTGCCGCACTGAAGAGTGTCCAGGGAAGCGCCGGCTTCGCCCACTCCCCATACTTTTTCGTTTGAAGACCGGCATAAGCAAATGCAAATGGGATGATGGTGGATGCAAAACCCAGAAATAAAATGGGAGGATGAATGACCATCCAGTAATTGCGCAGCAGCACGTTCAATCCCTGGCCATCCTTGATCAGGGATAGGTAATTGGGCTGACTGAAAATTGGGGCATCAATCTCGTTCCGGGTGAGTGAAAATAAACTGTTGCCCAATCTGACATCCTTCACATAGACTCCCAAAATCATCAGGCAAAGAAAGAATTGAGCCAGGCCTATTATGGTCATGACGGGAGCTTTCCATTCATTGGATGAAATAGAAATGTTTTTATCCGGCGACGAAGACGCTTTTAGAATACCGGCCGGTTGGTATAATTTTTTTTTTGTTTTCGAAATGATGAATATTCCCAAAACCGCATGCCACATCATCCACAAAAGAAAACTGCCCTCCTGACCTTCCCAGATACAAGCCAGAAGATATTTATTTTCAAGTTCTTTTGAAGCATGCTTGAAAGCATACATGTATTCGAAGTAGTGATTTTTACATATGATAAAGACAATGATAAAAACACTAAACAGGCAGATCGAATGAATCACAAAGTTGATTCTGCCAAAAACCAGCCAACTCAATCGTTCTGTAATGTCATTTTTACGTGAAGCAGCAAAAAATGAGATTACAGATAAAAGAGAACAAACAGTAGCGATGATGACCAATAAATGGCCAATTTTTCCGTAGAGTAAATGTTCGCCTTCAAATTGCATTCTTTCAGTTTGTAGTAAAAATATTTTTATGGGGTATTCGTCTGTTCATTAACGCTTTTTCTCAGATTATTCTCATCGTCTTTATATTTACTCGGACATTTCAGGAGAATTTCCTTGCATTCAAAATGGTCATTTTGCATTTTGCCTTTTAAGACCAGTCTTTCGCTTTTCTCCAAGTCGCGCGGTTTGCTATTGTGATATACTACTTTAGAATTTCCACCAAGACTATCGGTGATGAAGAAGCTAAGATAATTGGGGTTCTTAACAGGGTCATAATCTACCGGCTTTGATTTGTCCAATTTAGCGATCAGATGAACGAATTTTCCCTGTTTGTTCTTTGCGGATGCTATGGTGTCATAAGAAGAAAAACTGCTCAGCATGGTTATAAACCCCGCTATCAGTCCGGCGATTCCGATGAGAATAATTATATGAATTTTTTTCATTCTTGGCAATTGTGGCTGCAAAGTTAATTCAATTCAATAAAGACAAGTAATATATTGTTTTGTTCGGGTATTCCATGACTTCGACTATCTTTGTTGATAATTCAACCACTAGCAATGGCAGATTTGTCTCAATTTGATCCCAATTCACTGGGTAATCCCAACAACAATATTTTTGGTCTCCCTTTTACAGAAGAAGATGCTAAGCTTATCATACTTCCAATACCATGGGAAGTTACGGTAAGTTATAATGCAGGAACTGCAAGGGCGGCGGATCATATCTTTAAGGCAAGCTTACAGGTCGATCTGTTTGACCCGGATTTCAAAGACATATGGAAAAACGGATTTTTTATGCGTACGCCGGATAAAAAAGTCCAGATGAAAAGTGATTATTTGCGTAAAGAGGCAGAACTGTATATCAATTATATTTCATTTGGCGATCAGCCGTCCAGCAATAAATTCATGGCGAAAACCCTGAAGGAGATCAATCAGGGAAGTTTGTTTCTGAATGAATGGGTTTATGAACAGACCACCGAGTTGCTGAAAAAAGATAAACTTGTAGGCTTATTAGGTGGCGATCACAGTACACCATTCGGGTATTTCAGGGCAATTGCTGACAAATATCCTGATTTTGGAATCCTTCAGATTGATGCGCATTGCGACCTTAGGAAAGCTTATGAAGGCTTTGAGTATTCTCATGCCTCAATCATGTATAATGCATTGGAAAAGATACCTGCATTAAAAAGATTGGTGCAAGTGGGCATCAGAGATTATTGTGAAGAGGAAATGGATTATATCAGCAGTAGCAATTTCAGGGTCATAACTTATTTTGACAAAGAAATCAAGAATCGTATTTACGAAGGTCAGACCTGGAAAATCATTTCAGAGGAGATTGTTTCGAAATTGCCACAGCATGTTTTCATCAGTTTTGACATCGACGGATTAGACCCGAAGCTTTGTCCCAATACCGGCAC
>VERM01000121.1 GCA_018882645.1 Ferruginibacter sp. | reverse complement strand
CCCTAAGACCGATGGCTATCCTTACGGGCACACCCTTCAATTCGTATTCAGCAAATTTCCAACCGGGGCGAGCATTGTCACTGTTGTCATATTTGACCGAAATACCGAGCGATTTCAACTCATTAAGGATGCTGCTTACCCTTTCATCTATCAAAGATTTACTTTCTTCTCCTTTATAAATTGGCACGATTACTACTTGAAGAGGCGCGATGCGAGGCGGAAGAATCAATCCCTGATCATCGCTGTGTGCCATGATGAGCGCACCAATCAATCGGGTAGATACACCCCAGCTGGTTGCCCATACATATTCCTGTTTGTTTTCTTTGGCCAGATATTGTACATCAAATGCCTTTGCAAAATTTTGACCGAGAAAATGAGATGTACCCGCCTGCAATGCTTTACCATCCTGCATTAATGCCTCGATGCAATATGTATCTTCTGCGCCGGCAAAACGCTCATTGGGCGTTTTCACTCCTTTGATAACGGGAACAGCCATATACTTTTCAACGAATTCAGCATACACATCCAACATTTTTTTTGTTTCTTCAATCGCCTCCTCTTTGCTCGCATGTGCCGTATGTCCTTCTTGCCACAAGAATTCAGCAGTACGCAAAAACAATCTGGTGCGCATTTCCCAGCGAACCACATTGGCCCACTGGTTGACCAAAATTGGTAAATCGCGGTAGGATTGAATCCAACCTTTATAGGTATTCCAGATAATCGCTTCGCTCGTGGGTCTTATCACCAACTCCTCTTCCAGCTTGGCCTCTGGATCCACAATCAATTTCCCCGGGTTACCAGGATCATTTTTCAAACGATAATGCGTTACTACAGCACACTCTTTAGCAAAACCTTCCGCATTTTTTTCCTCTGCTTCAAACAAACTCTTGGGAACAAATAAAGGGAAATATGCATTCACGTGACCGGTATCTTTGAACATTTTATCCAATCGATCGCGCATATTTTCCCATAATGCATAGCCATAGGGCTTGATTACCATGCAGCCTCTGACAGCAGAGTAATCGGCCAATTCTCCTTTTATCACCAAATCATTGTACCATTGAGAATAATCCGATTCTCTTGTAGTCAATTCTTTTCCCATGTTTTTTGCTTTATTCCAAAAATGCAAAATTAACAACTTCGTTGCTATTGCGTTCAACTTCTTTATCTATTTCATCGATTGCTTCAGATGATCAATCACAACAGCTGAATCAGGAGGCAACCATTGAAAATCAGCATCCTTTCTAAACCATGTCATTTGCCTTTTGGCGTAATGTCTGGAATTTTGTTGAATAAGACCAACAGCCTCTTCCAATGTAATTTTTCCATCAATGTATTCGAATAACTCACGGTACCCAACGGTTTGTAATGCATTCACATGTCGAACCCCGACTAACCCTCTTACCTCGTCAAGCAATCCCAATTTCATCATGTCCTCTACCCGAAGATTGATTTTTTCGTACAATACATTGCGCGGCAATTCAAGCGCAATTTTGACGATATTGAAATTCCTGATTTTTTTTATTCCTTTTTGATAAGTGAGTATGGATTCCCCTGAACTCAAAACAATTTCGAGAGCTCGCATGACCCTATGAGGGTTCAGTATTTCACCACTATTGTAATAAAGGGGATCTTTTTCTTTAATCATTTGGATAAGCCACTCCAACCCATTTTGTTCATATCCCTCGGCAATGAAAGCCCTTACGGAAGAAGGCACTTTCGGAATGCTATCCAAACCTTCACAAAATGCTTTTATGTACAATCCTGTACCTCCTACCATTATTGCGACATCATTGTTGGTAAAAATTTTATTGATGGCAAGTAATGCGTAATGCTCGAAATCAACGGCGGTCAAATCATCGTTGACGGAATGAGTACTGATAAAAAAATGAGGTACTTGAAGCAATTCGGCTTCAGATGGCTTGGCAACACCAATATTGAGTTCTTTATAACACTGACGGCTATCCGAAGATATGATGGAGGTATTGAAATACCTTGCCACTTCAATACCAACAGACGTCTTCCCAACAGCAGTTGGACCGGCAATGATGATGCATGTTTTTGTATTCAATTGTTTTTGAGTTTGTGAAGAACTCTAAACTTTACATTTTCAAAATATGTATTAAAACTCATCAGAAGTATCCTCAGCGCTACCCTCTTCCGAATCAGAAAAGTCCCCATCAGTTTCTTCTCCTTCTTCACCATAGCCCTCTCTTAATGCATCAGGTTGTAAATCATATTTCTCTTCCATTTCAGCCAGGCGGCTGTCAATGATTCCTTTGGTGCCATATTGAGAAGGAGCCAGACCTTCTTTTCTGATGCAAGTCGGATATTCAATTTTATCATCTGCTTCTTTTTCCACTCCGATCAACTCCATCATGAAAGTCCAGTTCTTTGTAAAATCGTATTGAAAAATGAATTTTTGATTGGGATCAGCAATCTGACTTCCGATGCTGACATCATTCATGATGAGTGGCTCAACCTTATATGTTTTTAAGTACTTTTCTTTTGTGATTTCTCTGCCATACTGCCAATTGTCATTACTCTTGTAAAAAGTTGCATCATGCTTGTTGTCAAATTCGTAACTTTTTAAAATAGCTTCATGTAAATCGAGAAATGTTTGCTTATGCTTCGCTACAATATCCCTGTAGACACTTTCATCGTCTTCCCAGTAAACCCTGAATTTTAGAATAGCCATAATCAAAAATAGGAAAATTATCTGTTTAGCCCAATTTGCGCGATTAAGGTTATATAACCTAAACTAAAAAAATCGCGAATGACGTAACCGTTCAAATAAATGAGCTTTTTACACAAAATAGACATACCTTTACTATTCATAAACAAACAAATACAAATTAAAATGGACAAAAATCAAGGAACCGTAAAGTTTTTCAATACTGAAAAAGGATTCGGTTTTATCAAACACGAAGACTCAGACAAAGAAACTTTTGTGCATGTCAGTGGTTTGATTAATCAAATTAAAGAAGGAGATAAAGTTGAGTTTGAAGTTCAAAACGGAAAAAAAGGTTTGAATGCTGTTAACGTAACAGTTATTGGATAACATATCAACATCATCTTTAAGAAAAAGGCTGTTTCATTTCTGAAAACAGCCTTTTTTATTAATCTGAGAATTTTATAATCATAACGCCCGCCTCCGGGAGGCGAACCTACTTGTAAAGGATTTCATAATACTCTCTGGCCATCCTGTTGCTGTCGAATTGCACACGAACATCTTTCATTCCATTCATAACAATCTGGCGCCATTGCTGTGGGTTATCATAGTATATGGGAAGAATCTGATTTTCAAGAATATCGTACATCTTATCCATATCATATTGATCCTGCTCGTGGGCAGAAAGCTTGTCATATTCCGTTAATGGAACAACGAAGCCATTGTTGCCATGATCAACAAACTCTCTGATCCATCCATCATTGGTACTAAAATTAACAGATCCGTTCATTGCGGCAGTCATACCACTTGTTCCGCTTGCTTCTCTGGGTATTCTTGGGTTATTCATCCATACATCTGAAACCTGTTTCAAGCTTTTACTGAGTGCGAGTTCATATCCAATACAAACTGCGACATTATTCATCTGTTTACTAAGATTAATCAGAAAGTTGAAATCGCTGATGGCGGGATAATCCAATGGATATGGCTTACCTGCCCAGATGATTTGAATAGGATATTTTTTATTATTCACCAAGGCTGCGAATCTGTCCTGATCTCTGGTTATCAGATCAGCTCTTTTATAACCGGCAAATCTTCTAGCCCAAACCAATGTAAGTACACCTGGGTTAAAGAGTTTTCCCGTTTGATCCGCTACAATTTCCATAGCCCTTTTCTTGAGATACCTTTTTCTTTCAATGAACTCTTCTGTTTTATTTTCATCCATGTAATTGTACAACTTCTTATCGGCCCAATAATTCCAATTTTGGGCATTGGTGATAGAAGTAATCTCGCAGATATTGTCATATCTTTCCCACATATCCCTGCTGACTTCCCCATGGAGTTTACTAACCCCATTTGCCAGTTTTGCATAACGCAACGCTGCAAGAGAGTGATTGAACGTCTCTTCATATTGACCTGTTGCTTCTCTGACTTCATCCATTGACATTCCACAGAAATATCCCATATTTTCGCAAAGATGCATTTCATGTTTTTCATTTCCTGCTTCTTCTGGAGTATGTGTCGTAAACACCAATCTGTTTCGAACTGCTTCTTTACTGCCTAATTTTTTTTGTAAATAAAAAGCGGCACTGATGCCATGTGCTTCATTCAAATGATAGAACTCGGGGTCAAAACTTAGTTCATCAATCAATTTGGCTCCACCGATGCCTAGTAAAATAAATTGTGCCACTTTTGTGGCCACATTGGCATCATAGAGACGATGGCAAATGGTTTGTGAGACGTAATCGTTTTCCGGCATATCTGTGCTCAACAAGAATAACGGAGCAGTTTTGAATGTTTCGGGATTAAGATAATAAGCCTTTACCCAAACCGGATGTCCATGAATCTCTATTTGAAACTTAATATTCGTGTCTTCTAAAAAGCTGTAAAGTTTTTCGTTCCACTGCACCTGAAGAGTTTGATCCTGGTTGCGTGACTGATCGTAGTAACCATATTTCCATAATATACCGACACCTATCAAATTCTGTTTTAACTCATAGGCACTTCTCAAGTGAGAACCACTTAGATACCCCAGACCACCGCTGTATATTTTCAAAGGCTGATGCACAGCAAACTCCATTGAAAAATATGCTACTTTCTTTTGGTAGGCCGGATCAACCGAAAAAGGAACTTTAAACTGTCTAAAATTCATTGTGTGTTTTTTTTAGATGTGCAATATAAAACGAATTTTTCGTTTAACGTGTATTTGTTACATATTAATATACATTATCCATAACTTATCCACAACAATTATTCAACAAGTAATGACACTATAATGTTAAATTTGTACACCTAGCAACTATGAAGATATTAAACTCCAATAATCATTCACTGGAAGAAGTATACGAAAGTGTAGATACTACCATATCCGGAAAAAGATGGAAAAAAATTTTTTCTTTTCTGGGCCCTGCTTATCTCGTCAGTGTGGGATATATGGATCCGGGCAACTGGGCCACAGATATTGCAGGAGGGAGTAAATATGGATATTCATTGATTTGGGTTTTACTTGCCAGCAACCTGATGGCATTGCTTTTGCAAAGTTTGAGTGCCAGACTGGGCATTGTAAGAGGAAGAGACCTTGCACAGGCCAACAGAGAAGCCTATCCGAAATTCATCAACTTGATTCTTTGGGTATTGGCTGAAATCGCCATCGCCGCTACCGATCTTGCAGAAATACTGGGAATGGCAATAGGAATTCAATTGCTTACAGGATTGCCATTGATATTTGGCGTTAGCATTACCGTACTCGATACTTTTTTACTTTTATACTTACAACGTTTAGGCATGCGCGTTATTGAAATCTTTATCATAGGCCTCATTGTTTTGATTGGATTTTGTTTCTGTGTAAATATTGCACTTGCCAACCCCTCAGTACATGAAATATTTCATGGTTTCATTCCCTCTTTACCTGATGCAGCAACTTTATACCAAAACAAGAACATACATAATATTCTTCCTGCTGAATCTGCGTTGTATATCGCTATAGGAA
>VERM01000120.1 GCA_018882645.1 Ferruginibacter sp. | reverse complement strand
TTGAAACATCCTGTACTGAGCAATTATGATTTGGAAAAAATCAGAAGTATAGATACAGGAATTTTTCAGGCGAAGACATTGCAGATGTATTTCCGTGCCGATAACAAAGCCGGCTCGTTGCAAAAAGCGCTCGACAGAATTTGCCGTTATGCAGTTGATGCTGTAGAAGATGGTTTTGAGGTGTTGATTCTTACCGATCGTGCCATAGATTCTGAACATGCGCCAATCTCTTCATTGCTTGCTATCTCTGCAGTGCATCATCATCTGATCAGAAAAGGGTTGAGAGGGAAAGTGGGACTGGTAGTGGAAGCCGGCGACGTTTGGGAAGTGCATCATTTTGCCTGTTTGATTGGTTTCGGGGCAACCGCTATCAATCCATATCTCGCGCTGTCAAGTATTAGAGATATGAAGTTGTCCGGAAAAATTAAAACCAATCTCGATGTGGAAGATCTCAAGAAAAACTATATCAAAGCAGTGAATGAAGGTCTGCTGAAAGTGTTTTCTAAAATGGGCATCTCTACATTGCAATCTTATCAGGGTGCTCAAATATTTGAAATCGTTGGTTTGAATAAAACTGTGGTGGACAAATATTTCACTGGCGCCATTTCTCGCATTGAAGGAATGGGGCTCGATGAAATCGCCATGGAAAATCTGGCCAAGCATCGTTTTGCTTTTTCCAATAAGACGTTGCAAACAGAACAACTGCAGGTAGGTGGTTTGTATCACTGGAAGAGAAAAGGAGAATTTCATTTATTCAATCCCCAAACGATACATCTTTTGCAGTATTCTACCAGAATGAATGATTATGCTACGTTTAAAAAATATTCCAAACTGGTAAATGAGCAAACTGAAAAAGCTTGCACGCTTCGCAGTTTGTTTCAATTTAAATTTGATCGCCCGCCTATTTCAATTGATGAAGTGGAGCCGGCTGAAAATATTTATAAAAGATTTGCTACAGGCGCCATGAGCTTCGGTTCTATATCCCATGAGGCCCACAGCACACTGGCTATTGCCATGAACAGACTAGGAGGAAAAAGCAATACAGGCGAAGGAGGCGAAGATGAAATACGCTATAATCTTCTTGAAAACGGAGACAGTATGCGCAGTGCCATCAAGCAGGTAGCTTCCGCAAGGTTCGGCGTTACAAGCAATTATCTTACGCAGGCGGATGAGCTGCAAATTAAAATGGCACAAGGAGCTAAACCGGGTGAAGGTGGTCAGTTACCCGGACATAAAGTAGATGAATGGATTGGTAAAGTACGTCACGCCACACCAGGAGTAGGATTGATTTCTCCGCCGCCACATCACGATATTTATTCTATCGAAGATTTGGCGCAGTTGATTTTTGATTTGAAAAATGCCAATCGCACCGCACGTATCAATGTGAAGCTGGTGAGTAAGAGCGGCGTGGGTACAATTGCGGCTGGAGTTGCCAAGGCAAAAGCAGATGTGATATTGATTTCCGGTCATGATGGTGGAACGGGCGCTTCTCCGCTTACTTCAATAAAACACGCAGGTCTGCCATGGGAATTGGGACTGGCTGAAGCCAATCAAACGCTGGTAAAAAACAAATTGCGCAGTAGGGTAGTATTGCAGACAGACGGACAATTGAAAACAGGTAAAGATATTGCCATTGCCACATTACTCGGCGCTGAAGAGTGGGGCGTGGCTACAGCTGCGCTGGTTACAGAAGGGTGTATCATGATGCGCAAATGTCATCTAAATACTTGTCCCGTTGGCATTGCCACTCAGGATCCTGTTTTACGCAGTCGCTTTGAAGGCAACGCAGAGCATGTGGTTAATTTATTTAAATTCCTTACGGAAGAATTGCGTGAGATCATGGCGCAATTGGGTTTCAGGACTGTCAACGAAATGATCGGACAAGTAGATTGTCTGGAGAAAAGAAATGACATCAATCACTGGAAGTATAGCAAGATTGATGCTTCTCCCATTTTATATAAAGAACCCGCCGCTTCTCCTGCCGATTTATACAATACTGAAATACAGGATCATGAATTAAATAAAATCCTTGACTGGCAATTACTGGAAGCAGCCAAACCTGCTTTGGAGCGTCAGCAAAAAGTGACTGCAAGTTTTGATATTAAAAACATCAACCGTACGGTTGGTACCATGTTGTCGAATGAGATTTCCAAAAAATATCAGTCAGCCGGACTACCTGACAACACAATACATTTTAAATTCAACGGAACAGCCGGACAAAGTTTCGGTGCTTTCAATACCAATGGCGTAACACTTGAATTGGAAGGAGATGCCAATGATTATTTCGGGAAAGGATTGAGCGGAGCAAAACTATTCGTCTATCCGTCACAGAAAGCCTCATTTACTCCGGAAGAAAACATCATCATTGGCAATGTGGCATTGTATGGCGCAACCTCCGGAAGCTGCTATATCAGAGGTAAGGCAGGCGAACGCTTTGCCGTGAGAAATTCCGGAGCTACTGCAGTGGTGGAAGGGGTAGGAGATCACGGTTGCGAATACATGACCGGAGGACAAGTAGTTGTGCTGGGAGCGGTGGGTAAAAACTTTGCTGCCGGTATGAGTGGCGGTATTGCTTATGTGTATGATGTAAATAATATTTTCCACGAAAACTGCAACAAGGAAATGGTTGATCTGGATCAGCCCGATGAATCGGATCATCAGGAGCTTCGTGCTTTACTTTCTGAACATGTTGCATGTACGAAAAGCAGTGTGGCTAAATTTATTCTTGCTGATTTTGATAATCAACTAAAATATTTCATAAAAGTTTTTCCCAGAGATTATAAAAAAGCGCTCGCATTTAAAGAGAAAAATTTGGTCACTAAATAGTTTGTAATGAATACTCATTCCTAAAGAAATATAAAAGCATTATGGGTAAAGTAACAGGATTTTTAGAGTTTAATCGTGAGCTGCCTGCAAAAAGACCTGTGTCTGAGCGGGTGAACGACTATAATGAATTTGTAGAACGTTATACTCCTGAAAAACTCAACCAGCAATCGGCGCGTTGTATGAATTGCGGTATACCTTTTTGTCATAATGGTTGCCCATTGGGAAATATGATTCCCGAGTTCAATGATGCAGTCTATCGCGAATCATGGAAAGAAGCATACGAAATCCTTTCCTCTACAAATAATTTCCCTGAATTTACTGGACGCATCTGTCCCGCGCCTTGCGAAACAGCTTGTGTACTCGGCATCAATCAGCCGGCAATCGCCATTGAAGAAATCGAGCGACACATCATTGAAATCGCTTTTGAGAAAGGCTTTGTGCAGCCAAGAAAAAATATTGTCCGAACCGGTAAGAAGGTAGCAGTTATAGGAAGCGGACCTGCCGGTTTGGCGGCTGCAGCGCAGTTGAATCATGCAGGGCACACTATTACAGTATTTGAACGTGATGACAAACCCGGTGGATTGTTACGTTATGGAATTCCGGATTTCAAACTGGAGAAATGGGTGATTGACAGAAGAATAAAAATTATGGAAGAAGAAGGGGTGTCTTTCAAATGTCGTTCTAATGTAGGTGTAAATATTTCTATCAATGATTTGCTTCGTGAATTTCATGCAATTGTTTTAGCTGGGGGATCTACTACCCCCAGAAATCTTGATATTCCTGGAAGAGATTTGAAAGGCATCCATTTCGCGATGGAATTTTTAAAACAACAGAACAAAAGAACGGCAGGCCTGTCTCCTTTTAAAGATGACCATTCTGCATCTTTGGAAAGCAATTTATTGGATTATGAGTTGCTTGCTACCGGTAAAAATGTGATTGTCATCGGAGGTGGTGATACTGGCAGTGACTGTGTAGGTACAAGTAACAGACATAAAGCCAAATCTATCGTCCAGTTTGAGTTGTTGCCCAAGCCGCCAGAAAACAGAAACGAGTCAATGCCTTGGCCAACGTATCCGATGTTGTTAAAAAATACCTCTTCACATGAAGAGGGTTGCGACAGGAAATGGGCCGTGGCAACAAAAGAGTTCATCGGCAATGACAACGGACAACTCACCGGTTTGAAGCTAGTGGATTTGGAATGGAAGACGGAGAATGGTCGTCCTTTTAAATTTATAGAAGTTACCGGATCTGAACGGATTATTTCATGTGATATGGTGTTGCTGGCGATGGGCTTTGTGCATCCTCAGCATGAGGGAATGATTCGTGAGCTGGAACTGGAGCTGGACGATCGCGGCAATGTAAGAGCTTCAGAAAAAAATTATCAGACGAGCATGTCAAAAATTTTTTCTGCAGGTGATATGAGAAGAGGACAATCGTTGGTGGTATGGGCTATCAAAGAGGGCCGTGATTGCGCACAAAAAGTAGATGAATTTTTAATGGGCAAATCTATGCTGGATACTACTGATGATACGCCGGTGGCAAGATATGTGGCGTTTGGGGTTGAAAAAAATGAATAAAAAGTAAAAGTGCCGTAATTTTATTCGTTCCTGTTTATTGAGGTATATGATATTATATTATTCGCATCTATTGAAATATCATAATAATAACACTGATTCAAATTAATTGTTTTTTCAACATTGATATTGTCAACCGTTATCGTAAATGTAACCTGTCCTTGTGAAAAAGCAGAATAAACAGACGCTGTTCCAGGATCTACATTGTTTATGTTAACTGTATTACCTCCGGAGGTTTTTATTTGAACACTTGCTTTTTCTGTTCCCTTATTAATTATCCTCGCTTGAGGATCTTCATTCTTGCATTTCTTACAACTATAAATTGAACTAATGCAAAATAAAAGTAGATATGGGAAAAGTTTTTTCATTTGATATTAATTATGAATAATTAATCCTCGGTTAAAGTCGATTCGGGAAGTTGAATATTCAAAGTCTTCGCTTGAAATGGGGGGAGAGTTCTTTTCTATAATATAATACAAGCCACCTTTTTTGATGATTTTCCCTTTATAAATAACTTGATTTATACGATATATATTCCCGTAGAGATTTTCACTGACCGTAGCAATCACGGAATTCCCTTTGATTGTCACTATGCAGCGAGCGGTTGTTTTTGAATATTCTTTGTCAAATACTCCAAAGTCATATGAGCCGTTTTGGTATGGTTTTGATTGAGCAAATGTTGTGTTACCAATAATAAGCACCAGCGATAAAAAAATTAAAGTTTTCATATAAAAATATTTTTTTGAATTTCAATCGAATACTGTAATAATAACGTTGAAATTTCCAATTGTATTTGAGTTCAACTTTTATTTAGCAGTAAGATTCTAGGAAACTTACTGCAATGAAGGATTAAACGGAATTGACAACAGTTAATAACATACTGAATCCAACTTCTGCTTAATAAATTGCACCAAAAATTAATTTTTCCGTGTAATTACTTTGGCATCAATAAGCATTTGTTCAATGGATTGGATTGTTGATTTGTCATCGTTCATTGAAAGTTTTGCTTTTGTAAATACTTGCTCTGCTTTTTTCTTCCAAATAGTGTTCCATTTGGCAATATATTTTCCTTCTTCGTCAAGTCGTTTCAGAGTACTAATATTTTGAATTTTGCTTACAGATAAAGTGATGAATTCAATAATTTCTTCTCTTGAATTTGGTACCGGAAAATTCATTATCATTTCTTCCTTACGTGAGTCCGTCGTTGACCATTTAGCCGGTTTAGATTTGTTAATCAAGAATGTGATAAATTTTAATGGTAATAG
>VERM01000119.1 GCA_018882645.1 Ferruginibacter sp. | reverse complement strand
CGACTGGCATCAGACGAGTTACCTATTGAACCTGGTGCTCTCTGACGATCGTGCTGACCATGTGACTGTTCGCCCACACCGCTGAAGCCGTGGCGTTTGACCACACCCTGAAAGCCCTTACCTTTTGTAGTACCTACAACGACAACGCTGTCGCCTTCAGAAAAAATATCCAAAGTGATGGTTTCACCTACATTCTTATCTACTTCGCTATCGCGTATTTCCTTAACGATTCTTTTGGGTGCCGTAGAGGCTTTAGAGAAGTGATTGATCTCTGATTTTGTGGAGTGCTTTTCTTTTTTATCGCCGAAAGCAATTTGAAGGGCGTTATATCCGTCTGTATCAACGGTTTTCTTTTGTGTAACTACGCATGGACCGGCTTCAATTACTGTTACAGCAGTTTGTTTGCCTGCAGTATCGAAAATACTGGTCATGCCAATTTTCTTTCCAATAATACTTTTCATATCTATGTGTTTATGCCCAGCGGTCTCTCCGTTGAAGCGAGACTTAGACGTTCAAATTTTTTCTTTTTAAGAGCTTACTCAATGCCTCTCCCGAATCCGGGAAGGTTCATCAAGCCTTGATCTCAACATCCACACCACTAGGCAAATCCAGTTTGCTTAAAGCATCAACTGTACGACTGGTACTGGTGTAAATGTCTAATAAACGTTTGTGCGTACACAACTGAAACTGC
Organism: Ferruginibacter sp.; assembly: GCA_018882645.1. Lineage (GTDB taxonomy): Bacteria > Bacteroidota > Bacteroidia > Chitinophagales > Chitinophagaceae > Ferruginibacter. The sequence goes on along the minus strand of VERM01000119.1, from coordinate 4,989 downwards.
TCACGTGCTTTCTTGTTTACATGAGGAGAACGCAATACAGTAAAAATTTTCTTGTGCGTAGGCAAAGGAATAGGACCTGTAACCACTGCGCCTGTACTGCGTACAGTTTTTACGATTTTTTCTGCAGATTTATCTACGAGGTTGTGATCGTAAGACTGTAACTTAATTCTGATTCTTTGTGACATATAATAAAGAACTTTTAAAATTCGTTTTTTGAATTGGGATGCAAAGGTAAGGGCCTTTATTTAAACTGCAAAGAATTGAATAAAGTTTTTTAAAATCATCTATTTTTGCACTCTCTATGACAGAAAAAATTCTCATATTAGATTTCGGGTCTCAATATACACAATTGATTGCCAGAGCTGTCAGAGAAGCGAATGTGTACTGTGAGATAGTCCCATATCATCATGCTGTTTCATTTACAAAAGAATTGAAAGGCGTCATCCTTTCGGGGTCTCCCTTTTCGGTAAATGATTCCAAAGCGCCACAGGCAGACATCCAATCTCTTGCAGAAAAAATCCCTGTGCTGGCGGTATGCTATGGTGCGCAACTGACTGCCAAACATTTTGGCGGTGTTGTAGAAAAAAGCAATGCCAGGGAATATGGCAGAGCGAGTTTTATTATAAGTACCCCCGACATGCTGCTTAGCGACATATCTGCATCCTCTCAGGTGTGGATGAGTCATAGCGATACCATTAAAAAACTCCCAGAGGGTTTTGAGCTTTTGGGTAAAACGGAGAGTATCCCCGTTGCGGCATTCAGCTCAGGAAATCTCTTGCCACACAAAATATATGGCTTACAGTTTCACCCCGAAGTATATCATTCAACAGAAGGAAAAAAAATTCTCGGTAATTTTCTAACTCATATCTGCGGCTGCAAAGGCGACTGGACAGCTGCGCATTTCATTACAGACAGCATCGCATCTTTAAGGGAACAGCTTGGCGACAGGAAAGTAGTGATGGGCCTTAGCGGCGGCGTAGACAGCACTGTAGCGGCCACATTAATTCACAAGGCCATCGGAAAGAATCTTTTCGGAATATTTGTCGACAACGGCCTTTTAAGAAAAAATGAATTTGAAGAAGTACTGAATATATATCAGCGTCTAGGCCTTAACGTCAGTGGTATTGATGCAAGCGAATACTTTTATGAAAAACTTTCAGGGAAATCTTTGCCGGAAGACAAAAGAAAAGCCATTGGCGGCGCTTTTATCGACATATTTGACAGAGAGGCACATCAACTGAATGACATCTCCTATCTGGGCCAGGGGACAATCTATCCGGATGTCATTGAGTCCGTTTCTGTTCATGGTCCTTCCGTGACCATCAAATCTCATCACAACGTGGGTGGGCTTCCTGAAAAAATGAAGCTGAAACTCGTTGAGCCGCTGCGCACTTTATTCAAAGATGAGGTCAGAAAAATTGGAACTGAACTGGGAATACCTTCCGAGATTCTCAACAGGCATCCTTTCCCCGGACCCGGCCTGGGCATCCGTATTTTAGGAGAAGTCACCAAGGAAAAGGTGAATCTATTGCAAGCTGCGGATGATATTTATATTAAATTATTGAAGAAATATAAAATTTATAATACAATTTGGCAAGCAGGTGCTATCTTGCTTCCGGTTAAGAGTGTAGGAGTTATGGGAGATGAAAGAACGTACGAATATACTGTTGCGCTGAGAGCGGTAACTTCTGTAGACGGTATGACGGCAGATTGGGCGCCGCTCCCATACGATTTTCTCGCAGAAGTTTCCAACGAAATCATCAACCATGTAAGGGGCATTAACAGAGTGGTATATGATATCAGCAGCAAACCTCCGGCAACCATCGAATGGGAATAATAGAAAGCTCTTGACTCAATCCATATCGAGTATCCAAATAATCATTTTTATGAGATTCAAAAAAAATATCCTGTTCTTTTTATTGTGCTTTTGTTCTATTTCAATAGTGGCCAAGGCGCAAAACACGGATAGTATCATTTTACCCAGATACAAAGTTGCCATCTTCTCACCACTGTATCTGGACTCTGTTTTTTCGGGCAATAGCTACTTACACGGAAAAAATTTCCCGGCTTTTTTATCTCCCGGACTGGATTTTACTTTAGGTGCTCAACTTGGCTTAAAAAATCTCAACATTACCAATGCGATTATTGATGCACAAATCATGGATTCGAAATTTCCCGGCATAATTGACTCTCTGATTGCAAATCAGATCCTAAACAGCTATTCTCTAATGATTTGTTCAGTCAAAGATGATGAATTTGTCAAACTGGCTAAATTCTCTAAAGAAAAAAACATTCCGCTGATTTCTGCAACTTATCCAAATGACGGAGGTATAACCGATAATCCAAATCTCTTCATCATCAACTCTACACTCAAAGCACATTGCGAAGGCATTTTCAGTTATATGCTGCAAAACCATCAGCAAGACAATATTATTTTTGTTCGAAAAAAAGGGACACAAGAAGACCGTATAGCAGGGTATTTAAACAACATCAACAAGCCTGACCAAAACACGCTTTTACAATACAAATCTGTTAAAATCGATAGCAGCTTTTCTCCCCTTGTTTCACAACTCGACAGCTCAAGAAAAAACGTGATACTGGGTGGGAGCCTGGATGAGAAATTTGGAATCAATCTTATCAGCAAGCTGAATGAAGTCAAATCAAAGTACGATATCGTTCTCTTTGGAATGCCCAACTGGGATGGCTTCAAGGCTGGCAAAAATGATTTTGCCTTCAACTACACCACTCCCTATCATAATGACAAAAAAAGCAGCTTCAATCAAATCATACAAAACGACTATAAATCGAAGTACAAAAGAAATCCATCAGACTTTACTTATAAAGGGTTTGAGGTTGTGTATAATTTTGTAAACCTGCTCGCGAAATATCAAAACAGTTTTATTCAAAACATCAACGATAAAACTTTCAATGTTTTTTCCGAATACAACTTCCTCCCTGTTTATGGCAATAATAAAGCCATTCCAAACTATTACGAAAACAAACATCTGTATTTTCTTAAAAAAGAAAACGGAGCTGTCAATAAAATGCAGTAGGCTCACCGCTGGGGTATCTAAATATACCTGAGCCTGTTAATGGCAAGAGCAGTCAGGATATGAATGCCTGCGAGGAAATTTGGCAGTTCTTCAAACGCTTCAGACGATTACAATGTTTGAAGAGATGTTGAAAACCCTCTCCTTTATTGTACATCCGAAATATCTTATTTTACATTCGATACTCCTCCTATCTTATTTCTTAGCCAACCAATCATTCACACGACCTACAATGAAATCAATATCCTGTTTCTTCATACAATTAAAATGTCCAAGCGGACAAGTATTCGTCCCATATTTACTGCATGGCTGACACCAGAGATTGAGTACAATGTTTTCATGCAATTGATTTCTGGTAGCCGATCCATAATAAGGCTCCACATCCAGTTTTGGAGAAGTGCCTCCCCAAATTGCAATTACTGGCTTGTTGAATGCGCATGCAATGTATTGCAACCCTGTGTCGTGAGAAACCACCAGCTTTGATTTTCTGATTAAATCGGCAGATTCATTTAGATTGAATTTACCGCAGGAATTATAAATTTTAACCGGATCCACGGAAGCAATTTCCTCACCCTCAGCTCTGCAATCTTCTCCGCCAAGCAAAATGACAGGATGATTTATTTTTTGACACAATTCCTTCAACTTTGGTATGGGCAATTTTTTTGTAACATAATTGGCGCCAATCACGATGGCAATATATCCTGCCGAATGAGATGCAGGAATATCAGATTGCGGTACGATATCCTTTTCGGGTATAAAATAATCCAATCCGAATCCATCATCTTTAACGCCCAAAGCCTTCAAAGTACCCAGACTTCTTAAAGTAATATGCCTCCCCGGCATGAAGTTCAATTTGAGTTTGGTCAACAGAAATTTTCTGAAGGTCAATTTATTGATGGTATAGGTTTTTCTCCCTAAAGCTCTTTTCAATGTATTGCTTCTGATATTATTATGCAGGTCGATTACAAAATCGTATTGCTCTTTCGATAATTCATCAGTAAGCTCTTTCAAGTTATCTTGATAATAGAAAAAACGATCAATGTTTGGATTGTTTTCGGTAACCGCTTTGAAAGCAAGTTTGGTTACAAAATGTAATTCCGCATCCGGCAGTTGTTTTTTTATACAACGAAATACAGGAGAGCACAGCACTATATCTCCAATGGACGAAAATCGTATGACAAGAATTTTAGGCAAGATCAGAAATTTTTATTTTTTCAGTAACAATACAACATTCATTGAATTTATTTCTCAAGAAAATCCAAATCCTTATGATAGGTCTCCTCCGTAAAATAGGCTGCAGTAAGCGTAATAACCATAACCACAAGAGCAGTAATGATTCCACTGAATATCAAATCCCAATGGAAATGTTTTTGAAAAAGATCCAGAAACATCAGATTGATCAGGGGCAAAGAGCCTCTGACCATATTGGGTATTGTAGTAGCAGCGGTAGCACGGAGATTTGTCCCAAACTGCTCAGCTCCCATTGTAACAAAGATTGCCCAGAAGCCTGTGCTGAAGCCCAACCATGTGCAAATGGTGTACATCCTAGAATCATTAGAGTTTAATGGAGAATAAAATATTACCAGTCCGACAATAGTAAACGCATAAAATAAATACAATGCCTTTTTTCTGCTTTTAAAATACTGGCTGATAAATCCAATTAGTATATCCCCCACAGCAATAGCAGCGTAGGCAAACATGATTGCTTTACCACTGTCTATGGCAGTGGTATGATACATTTTTTCAGCAAAACTATTGCTGTAATTAACCAAAATACCTATCACATACCATGTGGGCAACCCTATGAGAATCGCCAACATGTATTTTCTGAACCTTTGGGCATTTGTAAAAAACATCAATATGTTTCCCCGTTCCACATTTTTTTGTTTGGAATGCTTGAACATTCCACTTTCAGTAACGCCTACACGAATTAATAGTA
>VERM01000118.1 GCA_018882645.1 Ferruginibacter sp. | reverse complement strand
ATCATCCATCGTGTAGAATCCAAATTTCCTTGCGGAAATATTTATTCCGGCATTTACGGCAGGAAGCTGTGCTCCCTGAGCTGTTTTTATTTGAGCCCTTGCATTTTCAATCCGCTGTAAAACGATATTCAAATCAGGACTCGCAATCAATGCGCTGTCAATCAGCTCATGTAAGAGAGGGTCCTTGAAATAATCGCGCCATTTCAATTGAGCAATATTGGAAGTATCTGAAACCAATCCGGTATAATTTACCGGAACATTGATTTTTGCAGATGAAAGATCATTTTTTAAAATGCTGCATCCGCTCAGTGTACATATCAATACAGACAAACTAAATGTGTATATATACTTCATTTTCTGACGTTTAAAATGTTATGCTGTCAATTGTCTTTTTTTCTTTCCGATCAGGGCTGAAATGGATGCGAACAGTACATATAACCCCGGAATGATAAGCACACCGAAAACAGTGCCGAATAACATCCCTCCCAATGCAGCGGATCCGATGGTTCTGTTTCCGATGGCTCCTGCGCCGGAAGCCACTACCAATGGAATAAGGCCTGCAATGAATGCAAATGATGTCATCAGGATTGGCCTTAAGCGGAGTGTTGCGGCTTCTACAGCTGCTTTAACCGGACTCATTCCTTGTTTGCTTTTCATTGCAGCGAATTCAATAATGAGAATCGCATTTTTTCCAAGTATACCAATCAGCATAATCATAGCTATTTGAGCATAAATATTATTTTCAAGTCCCATGACCCACAAAAGAAACAACGCACCAAAGACTCCGATGGGAAGAGAGAGAATGACCGATAACGGCAGAATAAAACTTTCATACTGTGCGGATAAAAGCAGATATACAAACAGAAGACAAATACAAAAAATATAAATCGCCTGATTGCCCTGATTGGCCTGATCACGAGAGGATCCGGCCCAGTCATATCCATATCCTTTTGGTAGTTTTTTCTCTGCAACTTCTTTGATTGCTTCAATAGCTTGTCCGCTGCTGTATCCTGCAGCAGGCTGGCCATTTATCATTGCAGATGGATACATGTTGTAACGTGTAACCTGTTCGGGTCCATATATTTTTTCAATTCGTAAAAAATTAGAGAATGAAACCATTTCGCCTTTATCATTTTTGATATAGAGATTCATCAGGTCTTGAGGTTGTGCTCTGTATTGAGGCAAAGCCTGTACCATTACTCTGTACATCTGTCCGAATCTGATAAAGTTGGTGGCGTATTCACTTCCAATAAGTGTTTGCAGGGTACTCATCGCATTGTCTGCAGTTATTCCTTTTTCTGCAGCTTTGTCTCCATCAATATGTAAAAGATATTGAGGGAAACTGGCATTAAATGTGGTAAAACTTCCCTCGATTTCAGGACGCTTGTTCAATTCATTGATAAACACCTGAGTTGTTTTTTGCAATTGCTGTAAATCTCCTTTTCCACTTCGGTCAAGCAGTCGCAATTCAAATCCGCTCGAATTTCCATAACCCGGAACGGGGGGAGGTGTAAAAAATTCAATATTGGCGTCTTTGATATGCCGTGTTTTTTCTTGTAGCTGCCGAATCACATCATTGTCTGATGCGGATCGTTCACTCCAGTTTTTCAGACTGATCAGATTCATTCCATATACGGCACCCACGCCTTCAGACAAAACACTATAGCCCGCAAGACCAGAAACAGAATTCACTTCTTTCAAGCTCTGTGCAATTTCTTGTACTTCGTCAACGATTTCCTCGGTACGTTCAAGTGTAGCTCCTGATGGAGTAGTAATGTTTGCATAAACGGCTCCCTGATCTTCATTGGGAATAAATCCGGACGGAACCCATTTCCCTATGATTCCGGACATCACGCAAAATAAAATCAATGAAGCGAACGTAACAACCCTTCTGTTTGCAATACTGCCGATTAATCTGCGATATCGACCAGATAGCTGGTCATATCCCCGATTGAACGCATTGAAAAACAAGGCGAGCTTGCTTTTTTTCTTTCCCTTAACGTGCTTGTCCTGATGTGGCTTCATCATTAAAACACACAAAGCCGGAGTAAGCGTAAGAGAGGTGATACCTGATATCACAATGGATATAGCCATGGTTAAAGAAAATTGTCGATAAAAAATTCCGGTAGGTCCATCCATAAAAGCCACGGGCACAAACACGGCAGACATCACCAACGTAATGGCAACAATGGCTCCACTGATTTCCTTCATAGACAGAATGGTGGCTTCCCGGGGACTTAATCCATGATGTTCCATATTGGCATGCACCGCCTCCACTACTACAATGGCGTTATCAACTACAATTCCAATTGCAAGAACAAGTGCAAACAACGTAATCAGATTGAGTGAAAAGCCCATCAATTGCATGAAGAATAATGTGCCAACCAGAGAAACCGGAATGGCGATGATGGGAATTATCGTTGATCGTACGTCTTGTAAAAAAATAAATACAACAAGTGCTACAAGAATAAATGCCTCTATCAACGTTTTGATTACTTCATGTATGGAAGCATTTAAAAAAGAAGACACGTCAAAGCTGATGGTATAATCCATTCCAGGGGCAAAGGATGACGCTTTAATTTCTTCCATTCGCTTCTTGATGTTTTTAATCACTTCTTGTGCATTGGTTCCGGGTCTTTGTTTTAATAGAATCGCAGCGGAGGGCTTGCCGTTTTCTTTTGATAGCACATCATATTCTTGAGAGTCAAATTCCACATCGGCGATATCCTTCAGCCGGATAAGCTCTCCATTCTCTTCATTTCTTAAAACAATATTTTCATAAGCCTCTTTTGTATTGTGTTTACCCGTGTATTTCAACACGTATTGCAGTGATTGAGCAATTTTTCCGGAGCTCTCACCGATTTTTCCCGGAGCAGCTTCCACATTCTGTGCCTTGAGCATAGTGATTACTTCGGGTGCAGAAAGTTTATACATCAACATCTTATCGGGCTTTAACCAAATGCGCATAGCATATTCGCGCATACCCATAATATCTGCAAATCCTACCCCTTCAATTCTTTTCAATTCGGGAAGTATGTTGATGTCAGTGAAATTGTATAAAAACTTTTCATCTAGTGCTGTGTCCTTACTGAGAATATTTAGGTACATCAGCATGCTGTTCTGTACTTTCTCCACAATCACACCGGCCTTGATTACCTCTTCCGGCAATTCATCAAGCGTGGAGGAAACCCGATTCTGGACATTGACTGCCGCTACATCCGGATCTGTTCCGGCCTTGAATACAATTTGAATGACCGACGTTCCGTCATTTCCTGAAACGGATGACATATATGCCATGCCCGGAACACCATTGATGGCGCGCTCCAAAGGAGTAACCACCGCTTTTACACAGGCCTCTGCATTAGCTCCGGTATATTTGGTTGTAACAGTAACTTCAGGAGGCGCAATCTCAGGAAACTGTGTCAGAGGGAGATTTGTCAATGCCAGCAGACCCAGCAAAGTGATGATAACCGATATGACAATTGAAGTGACCGGGCGATGAATAAATTTTGAAATCATCAATGATTTTGTTTAGGGTTTGATGCGACTGGCTAAAGTCTTTTGCAGATTGATTCGATTTGAATTGATTTTTTGTCCGTCTTTAAGTGCTTCCATTCCCTCATATACGATGGTTTCATTTGGAGTAAGACCCGATTCCACAACATAATAATGTGGGAGGCGTTTGCCGATGGTAATGTTTTTCTGTCTAACAGTTTGCGTTGCATCCACTACATACACGAAAACTTTGTCCTGTATTTCGAAAGTTGATTTCTGAGGAATGAGAATCGAGTTGTGAAGTGCTTTATCGACGATGACTTTACCATTGCTTCCGTGTTTCAGTATGCCGGTAGGATTCGGAAAACGAGCCCTAAATGCAATATTGCCGGAAGACTGGTCAAATTCAGTTTCAGACACCTCAACCTTGCCTCTATGATGATACAAGGTATGATTGGCCAGTTTTAGAGCAACGCTTCCTTTGTGTCCCTGTTCTTCCTCCATTATGAAATTCAGATAATCGCTTTCAGAAAGATTAAAATATGCAAACACTTCTCTATTGTCTGAAATAGAGGTAAGAAGTGCTCCTTCCTCAAGAAGACTTCCTTGTTTCATTGGAATACGATTGATTACACCTGCGAAGGGAGCTCGCACTTCAGTATAAGACAGATTTAATTGAGCCAGAGAAATAGCCGCTCTGGCTTCGTCCATTCGCGCCAATACAGCCTCTTTTTTTGCTGATGCCATTTCCAGTTCTGATTTCGAAACAATATTTTTTTCAACAAGGTGCTTGGTGTTTTTCAGCTCTACTTCAACAGCTTTCAATTCAGCGTTGGCACTTTTAAACTGTGCATTTGCCTTCAACAGGTCGTCGCGAAAACTGCGGCTACTTAAAGTAAATAATATCTGTCCTGATTTTACAGGCTGCCCTTCATCCACATGTATCCGTTCCAAAAAACCTTTCAGGCGTGAGCGAATCTCTACTTTTTGCAGAGCATGAATTTCTGCCACATATTCCTGCTGATATGATGTATCAATCAAAACGGGCTGTATAACCTTGAATGTTTCTGGCTGATCAATAGATTTACCTTCACTGCTGCTACAAGAACTTGCGTAGGTACAAATGGCGAGAGCCGCAGCAACAGCTACTACGATAGAGGGTAATTTTATTTGCATGTCTTTTTATTTAAAAATGCTTGGGCCAACTGCATGAAAGCCTTCTATGACAAAGCAGTCACGTTAATTCGACTTCTCGAGCGTTTGTATAATTGGAAGATAGAATTGGACAATCATCGGTTTTCTGTATTGATAACCGATGCTTAAACTGCAAGGCAGTATTAAAATCATACTTCTGGTGGCGGAGGTATTACGGGACAAGGGGTGTTTTCCAGACAGGATTCAACGGATTCCCGACACAATGTCAAGTTTTTATAAATAATCCAACGATTGAAATGCAGTATTACGTCATCTTCCAGTCCTTCTTCCACAATTTCGTCAATAGAATCAGTTTCAGTAGCTTTCCCATCATTCATCTCCAAGTAGGCGGAATCTTGCATCTGCTTAATGAAGGTGGTACAAAAAATTTGCATCAACATCAATAGAAATAGATATGGAAGAATTTTTTTCACACAAAAAATTTAACTCAAGATCAAATCTTGAATTTTACTGAATGATTTTTATTTTTTTGAATCAGCGAAATTATAACGCTTGAGCCGGGGTTATTGTTAAAAAAAAATTAAACATGCTTCGCAGCTTCAAATCGTAGAAAAAAAGGAGTTTTGCTTAATGCTCCTTTTAAAAATGATGTGCGTTTCTAACCACTTCTTGCGGCACTCTTCCAGATAATGATTCCTGCCTTTTATTTATTTTCCTTTATCCTGCCTTTTCCGGGTGACTTTCACCACGACAGCTCTCGGTAAAAAGCGAATTGATGTTGCCAAAATTCTGTTCATCACTCCGTGTATGGCAACGGTTTTTCCTTTCATCATGCAGGCATAACCATATACGGCTACTTCTTTTGAGGATGGCAATTTTTTATTTTTGACCAATCCGCTTTCTTCCATAGCGGCGGCAACCTGAAAACCGCTGGTTGTAGCACCAGGGCACAAAGCGGTAACTGTTACACCTTTGTTGCGCACTTCATTGTCAATCGCTTCTGAGAAAGGTAAAACATAAGCCTTGGTTGCAAAATATACCGCCATAGTCGGTCC
>VERM01000461.1 GCA_018882645.1 Ferruginibacter sp. | reverse complement strand
GTCTAAAGCTTCTTCAGATTTGAACTCATCAGCCAGCCAGTCCATGATGATTTTGTCAAAATCATCTCCACCCAAATGCGTATCACCGTTGGTAGACTTCACTTCAAATACACCATCTCCCAATTCAAGCACAGAGACATCAAATGTACCACCTCCTAAATCGAATACCACTATTTTCTGGTCTTTCCCTTTTTTATCCATACCATATGCAAGAGCAGCAGCGGTAGGTTCGTTTACAATACGGCGTACATTTAAACCTGCAATCTCACCGGCTTCTTTGGTCGCCTGACGTTGTGCATCGTTGAAATATGCAGGAACAGTAATCACGGCTTCGCTCACTTCCTGACCCAGATAGTCTTCAGCGGTTTTCTTCATTTTTTGCAATACCATAGCACTGATTTCCTGCGGAGTATATAATCGACCATCAATATCAATTCTTACAGTATTGTTATCTCCCTTTACTACTTTATAACTCCAGTGCGAACTCTCTTCCGTAACCTCATCATATCTGCGTCCCATAAAACGCTTAACACTGGAAATGGTATTTTGAGGATTGGTGATTGCCTGACGTTTTGCAGGGTCTCCTACTTTACGTTCTCCATTTTTTAAAAAAGCAACTACGGAAGGGGTTGTTCTTCTCCCTTCGTCATTTGCAATAACCACAGGTTCGTTACCCTCCATAACGGATACACAACTGTTGGTTGTACCTAAGTCGATGCCTATAATTTTTCCCATCTTATTAAATTTTTAAAGATTAATTTATAATAAATAGTCAATCATTATGCCAGCAGGCATTAAAATGAAAAAATGGCAGGAATGTGCAAATTAATGACAATAAGACAACCGCTCCATAGATGAACTGGCCAATTCGGCAATTATGCAAGAAAAAACTTAAGAATTTAAGAATCCCATAAAACGAATTGATGAATCGCCCCATAAACCAATTGACTAATTACTTTTTGTCCTGAATGTAAAATACTTTTGAGTAATATAGCTTACGCCTATTATGACAATTGTAGTAATGATCTGACTTGTAAATGCTTCTACGTGTAATGCATCAACAAGAAAATTAAGCAAGGCATAGTTCAACAGTAAATTGAAAAAGAAAGATAAAAAATATCTGAAAAGCTGCACTCTTCCTCTTAAGTATGAGTCTGAAAAAACAACATATCGGTTGAGAAGAAATCCGACAAAAAATGTGACTGAGCCGGAAACCAGCATGGCTGCAATATGTGGTTTAACGGAGAAAAAACCCAAAGAAAAAATCTGCTTATTAAAAATATAATGGTAGCCTATGTAATACAAGCTCAAACCAAGTAAAGTATTGGAAAATCCACATACCGCATACCTGTATGT
>VERM01000002.1 GCA_018882645.1 Ferruginibacter sp. | reverse complement strand
GTTGATGGCAGGACCAAAAAGGGTTGATACGCTCAATCCGAATACATGTTTACCGTTTGACAATGGTGGGATTGTAAAACGAATATTTCTATTAATGTTTGCTTTCGGATCTATATTTATGACAGGTTCATTCAATTTTACTTTTTGCAAATCAATTTTTTTTCCGCTTAAAAAAACGGCATTGATTTCAGCCGGGAATTCAGGATGATTCATTTGAAAAGGTTCTTGGGAGTGATTGATTAAGTTGACACTCACATTAACAGTATCTCCAGCAGAAAATTTATTTTGAGAAAGCGAATAGACGATCTCCAGTTGATTGGCTGTCTGCAGATTGTTGGTAAAAAAACCTTCGATTTCCTGATCTCCTGATTTGTATTTTTGGGATTTGCCTTTCACTCCAACCATAACAAAAACTTTTTTGTCACCCATCAACGCATCCTTCCTCCATATATCGAATTGAGTTTGTCTGCTGTTCAGCGAGCTGATAACAGTGGACTCGTTTCCGGTAAAAAAAGTATAGAGAGATGGATTTTGAAAAGATCCGGAAAAAACAACGGGGCAATTGCCGGCAATCTCCTGAATGGCTTTCATTTTTTTTTCTTTTCCGGTGAAACCAATTCTCTCCGGAAGTAAATTACTAACCAATAAAACTCTTGCAATCATTACCAGCACTAAAGAAGCAGTCACATATCTTTTGACGTATCTGAAAATTTTTCCATTGTCGATAGTTGCTTTGAAGAGTAATATAATCATGGGGATAGATGCCGCTACTGTCCAGTGCGGTTCGGCGTGTCCGCGAAAAGTCGTCAGTCCGAAAAGAGCGATGAAGCCGATGATGATAAAATGGAGTGATTTTTCAAATGCATCTTTCGGTTTCTTTTTGATCATAAGATATACGATAGCACCAAAAGTAAAAGGATTAAAAACAGCAATTTGATTGGGCAGATATTCAAATACATATTCCCATTTAAACCCTTCGGATCTGTCTATCAGATGATAGCGAAAGCTCGGAAAATGATGGGTGTACTGCCACCAGAAATGCGGAGAAACCATCAGCAGCGCAATGATTCCGGCCAACCAGAATCGGAAATTTACCAACAGTTTTAAGTTAGACAAAACAACGAGACCGACGAGAATGAAGCCCTGATATTTACTGTAAATGAGTCCGGCCATGGTCAACGACAGTAACAGGGCGGAGAGCATATTGTTTTTTTTAATAAAATTTTTGTACGTGTATAAAAAAGCCGCGGTAAAGAAAAGCAAAGGCACATCTGGTGTGGTGATGAATCCATAGGCGGAGAACATGACCAGGGATGCGGCGATGACGAAAAAATAAATGATTTTATTTTTTTTTGCTTCACTTTCAGGGATCAGCTTCCATGTTATGAACAGTGTAAGTGGTTGTAGTAAAACGGTAAAGAATCTTGCGCCAAGGTTATGCTTGAAGAATAGGGCACTGAGATGTGTCATTACACCCACCGACGGAGGGTGATCGAAATACCCCCAGTCGAGGTTTTGCCCATAAAGCACATAATAGGCTTCATCTGCATTGATTTCTGTAAAAATGGCCTGTAATAAATTAATTGCAAACCAACACGATAGTAGCAAGAAAAAAATTCGATTAAAAAAAGTCTTTTCTTCAGCGCTGCTTTTGGGTGTCAACTGAAATTCTATTTGATGATTTTAAATAAAATTGATATTGCAAAGATAATATCAATTTTAAGAGAGGGTTGAAACTGGTTGAATATTGTTGAAAATAGTTGAAAATCCATTAAACCATTCAACCTTTTTTCAACAATTTCAAATCCGGCTGTGCGTATTTATACACTTTAAAGTAAATAGTGGTTTTGGTTTGATTTACGCCTTCAATCTTGCTGATATCGTTTACAAAATCTACCAGATGATTGTTATCTCTGCACATCACATCCACTTCCAGATCATAATCGCCAGAGGTCATGGCAAGAAAGCTTACTTCAGGAAGTTTGGAGATTTTTTGAGCAACTTTCTCCTTGAATGTTGCGGGTCTGACAAAAACAGCGATGTGCGCATAACAACGGAAGCCTACTTTGTCAGGATCAACTCTTCCAATAATATTAACGGTTCCTTCCTCAATCAATTTATTGAATCGGGTACGAATGGTTCCAATGGATACATTCAATTTCTCGGCAATAACGGTAAAAGACATTCTTCCATCTTTCTGTAAGAAGGATAAAATCTGAAAATCCAATTCATCCAAGGTTACTTTGTCCTGTGCCAGCATGTTGATTTTTTTGTGTAAAAATAAAATATTTTCTTATATTTAATGTTTAATTAAAAAATTTGTAATTTTTTTTGCTAAAAATACATTTTCTTTAGAACTCTTTTTGCTTAATAGATGGTCGAAAAATGTATAAAATCAAATCACTTATGAAATATTCATCTACAAAAAATTTCATCAACGGACAATTTCTAGATGCTTCTTCGGATAAATCAATCGAAGTCATTTCACCGCTGGATGGCACACTGTTGTCCACTGTTCCAATGTCAACATCAAAAGATCTGGATACGGCTGTAACCGCAGCAAAAAAAGCATTTACCTCCTGGAGCAGAACGCCCATAAAAGAACGTGTTCAGGTTTTTTTCAAATACAAATTTTTGTTGGAACAGCATCTGAATGAATTGGCTGAACTGTGCAGCGAAGAAAATGGCAAAACCTACAGTGAGTCTCTTGCTGAAATTGAAAAATGCATTGAACTTACTGAATTTGCAACTTCTCTTCCCCAGCTCGTCACCGGAGAAGTACTTGAAGTGAGCAGAGGTGTTGAGTGTAGAACAGAACATGTGCCTCTTGGTGTAGTTGCTTCCATTGTACCTTTTAATTTTCCAAGCATGGTGCCCAATTGGACGATACCGAATGCCATTGCTCTGGGTAACTGCATGATATTGAAACCTTCAGAGAAAGTGCCTCTTAGTTGCGGTAAAATTGCTCAATTGCTAAAAGAGGCCGGACTTCCCGATGGCGTTTTCAATATTGTAAATGGAGATGTCGCTATCGTTGAAGCCATCTGTGATCATCCCGGAATTGAGGCTGTATCCTTTGTTGGCTCAACCAAAGTGGCCAAAATTGTATACCAGCGTGCTACATCCAACTATAAAAGATGTCTGGCTTTGGGTGGTGCAAAAAATCACCTTATGGTATTGCCGGATGCTATTCCTGCAATGACGGCTCAAAACGTGGCTGCTTCTATGAGTGGCTGTGCCGGCCAGCGTTGCATGGCCGCCAGCGCAATGGTGGGTGTGGGCAATGTGGATCATATCATTGAAAAAATATGTGATGAGGCAAAAAAAATTGTAGCCGGTGAAAATCTGGGAGCGGTCATCAATAAAGAATCTCAACAGCGTATTGAAAAATACATTACCGAAGCGGAGCAGCAAGGTGCCAAAATTTTAGTAGACGGAAGAAATGCAAAAGTCAAAGGAAAAGAAAACGGAACTTATGTAGGACCAACCGTGATTGATTATGTTACGCCAGAGATGTCTGTCGCCCGCGAGGAGATATTTGGGCCGGTAATAAGCATCATGCGTACCAACACTATCGATGAGGCTTTGGCTATAGAAAATAAAAATCCTTACGGCAACGCCGCGAGTGTGTTTACACAAAACGGTGGTGCTGCAAGATATATCATCGACAGAGCCAGCGCCGGTATGATCGGCGTCAACGTTGGTGTGCCCGTTCCCCGCGAGCCTTTTTCATTCGGAGGATGGAACGAAAGTAAATTTGGCGTGGGTGATATCACCGGAAAAAGTTCTATCGAGTTTTGGACTAAATTGAAAAAAAGTACCACCAAATGGAATCCAGAAGCGGGTGTCAACTGGATGAGTTAAGTAATTTAAAAGAAATAAAAATGGATACATTGACCATGAGTGAAACAAAAGAAGTTGTTCAGCGTAACCTAGACTACACGCTGTTTTCCTGGAGCAAGCAAGCGGGACAAAACCCCATTGCAGTAAAACACGCCAAAGGCGTTTATTTATATGATTATGATGGCAACCGCATTATTGATTTTTCATCAGGATTGATGAATGTCAATATCGGTCATGGCAATCAGCGTATAACCGATGCCGTTGTGAAGCAAATGCAGGAGGTGAGTTATGTTACACCCAGTTGCGTAACAGATGTTCGCGGACAACTCGGAAAAAAACTTGCCGAAATTTGTCCGGGTGATCTAAACAAAGCTTTTTTTACTTTATGTGGTGCCACCTCTATTGAAAATGCCATCAAGCTGGCGAGATTGTTCACAGGCAAACACAAAATCCTCACTAGGTATCAGTCCTATCACGGTGCTTCTATAGGAGCTATCTCAGCGGGAGGAGATCCTAGAAAAATTCCGGTCGATGCGCAGCAGGCACCGAATTTCGTGCATTTCGACCTGCCTTATTTCTATCGCTGGGAATACGGCGAAGAAAATTTATTGAAAGAATCGGTAGCCCAACTCGAGAGAATCATCGCTTACGAAGGTCCCGGAACCATTGCAGCTATTTTGCTGGAAGGAGAGTCAGGGTCTTCAGGTTGTCTGCAATATCCAAAAGGTTATTTGAAGGCTGTAAGGCAGATTTGTGATAAAAATGGAATTCTTCTGATAATAGATGAAGTTATGAGCGGATTTGGAAGAACAGGCAAATGGTTCGGTTTTCAGAATCATGATGTCGTTCCGGATATGATTGCTATGGCCAAAGGGCTTACCTGTGGATATCTGCCATTTGGTTGTTTGATGGTGTCGGATAAAATTGCTGCGAAATATGACGATGCCGTTCTTCCTTTAGGGCTCACTTATTCAGCACATCCAGTGAGTTGTGCCGCAGCTCTGGAGACGCTCAAAATCTATGAAGATGAAAAACTGATTGAAAACGCTGCTGCAATGGGCAACTATGTTACGCAGCGAATGAAGGAGATGATGGAAAAGCATCCTTCAATCGGTAATTTCCGTACTACAGGATTGCTTGGCGTTATAGAGCTGGTGAAAAACAGAAAAACAAAAGAGCCTATGGCTCCGTTTAATGCCGCTCCCGCTGAAATGGCCGTGATGAATAAAGTGGGTGCAAAAATTAAAGAATTAGGCATGTACACTTTTGTTCGTTGGGGATATATTTTTGTTGCACCACCGCTATGTGTAACCGAAGCGGAAATAGATGAAGGCCTGGCTATCATCAGTGAGGCATTGAAAATTGCAGATGAACATGTTGATCATTAAGTATTACTTACAATAATTCATGAGTCATTCACAAAATCATAATACACTGATCAACGAGGACCTCGCTCCGATTGAGCAACATCAGCGTAAATGGGGCACATGGAACTATGCGGCCTTATGGATCAGCATGAGTTTGTGCATTCCCACATACATGCTGGCCAGCTCATTGATTGAAGGCGGTATGAACTGGTGGCAGGCTATCCTCACTATTTTTATAGGCAATTCGATTGTACTGATTCCGATGATCTTAAACGGACATGCCGGGGCTAAATATGGAATACCCTTTCCGGTGCTGGTACGTTCCAGTTTTGGCACAAAAGGTGCCAACATTCCTGCCTTGCTTCGTGCGATTGTGGCCTGCGGTTGGTTTGGCATCCAAACCTGGATCGGAGGTGCTTCAATATATAATATATTCAGAGCATGGAATCCCACTTTAGCAGAAATAGACAACTCCGGCTTGTTTCCTCAACTGCTGCCTATGTTGTGCTTCTTTGCATTCTGGCTTCTCAACATGTTCGTTGTATATAAAGGTGTAGACAGTATAAAAAAATTATTGGTATTTAAAGCATTCTTTTTACCTGTTGCTGCATTCGCTTTACTGATATGGGCAATTATAGCAGCAAAAGGACTGGGACCCATATTAACCCAGCCTTCACAATTCAATTCCACTTCTGAATTTTTTACCTATTTTTTTCCTGCACTTACCGGCATGGTAGGATTTTGGGCGACACTTTCTTTGAATATTCCTGATTTTACCAGATATGCTACTTCACAGAAAGCACAGGTGAATGGACAAATCATTGGACTTCCACCTGCAATGACATTTTTTGCCTTTGTGGGTGTGGTAGTTACTTCTGCTACTGCGTTGATTTATGGAAACAAAGAATGGGATATTGTTAAATTGGCCGGAAAGTTCGACAGCAAGGCAATGGTTACCATTGCAATGATTGGTATCGTCATATCTACACTTGCTACCAATATCGCCGCCAATATTGTAAGTCCTGCAAATGATTTCTCTAATCTTTCTCCACAAAAAATCAATTTCAGATTGGGTGGATATATCACCGGAATAATCGGTGTGCTTATTTTTCCCTGGAAATTAATTGCCGATCCCAATGGTTATATTTTTACCTGGCTCATCGCGTATTCCAGTTTACTCGGTCCTATAGGCGGCATTATGATTGCAGACTATTATTTCATCAGAAAAAAAGAACTTATCGCAACCGATTTATACGAGGCTAACGGTGTATACAAATACAATAACGGATACAATTTCAAAGCCATCATTGCTTTGCTTGTTGGAATACTGCCTAACGTTCCCGGCTTTTTGATTCAGGTAAAACTGATTGATGCGACGATATTTCCTGTTTGGATAAATCAACTATACAATTATGCATGGTTTGTTGGATTTGCAGTGAGTGCTGTCGTCTACTATTTATTAATGAAAAAACGATAAACTTAACTATTACATGAGTATCTTAATTAAAAACGGAAGAGTTGTTACAGTTGACTCTGACTCTATTGCCGACATTTATATCGAAGGCGAAACCATCGAAGCTGTAGGAAAAAATCTTGATTGCAAAGCTGATAAAGTTATTGATGCTTCCGGAAAGCTTGTCATGCCCGGAGGTATTGATCCGCACGTACATCTGGAGATGCCTTTTATGGGAACTTTTTCCAGCGATAATTATGAATCCGGTACGAGAGCCGCTTTGTATGGAGGAACCACCATGGTCATTGATTTTATTTTACAAAAACAAGGGAATAGTCTTCAGGCAGCATTAAATGAATGGAAAGGAAGATCGGATGGAAATGCTGTGGGTGATTACAGTTTTCACATGGCCGTTACAGATTATAATAATGAAACGAAAAAGGAAATAAGAAAGATGATAGAAGAAGAAGGAATCACTTCCTTCAAAACATTCATGGCTTATAAAGGGGCATTGATGATAGATGACAAACAAATGATTGGATTGATGGATGAAGTCAAAAAGCACGGAGGCATCATCAATGTGCACGCTACTAATGGAGATATGATTGATTATTTGGTACAAAAATTCAAAGACGAAGGTAAAACAGCCCCCTTGTATCATTATTTATCACAGCCGGAAGTGACAGAAGCAGAGGCTAGCGGACGTTTTACGGATATATCCAATTATACCGGTTGCCCGGGCTACATCGTTCACCTCACTTGCGAAGGCGCATTGAATGCCGTACGTAATTCAACAAAAAGAAATCAAACGGTATTTGTGGAAACCTGTATTCAATATTTAGTATTGGATGCAAGTTTGTATGAAAAAGATTTTGAGGGTGCCAAATGGGTGATGAGTCCTCCATTGAGACAGAAAAAAGATCAGGAGACATTATGGGCCGGAATCAATCAGGGATTGGTGCAGGTGGTGGCTACGGATCATTGTCCTTTTATGTGGAGTCAGAAATTATTGGGTAAAGATGATTTTTCAAAAATACCCAACGGACATCCTGCCGTTGAAAACAGAATGGAATTGCTTTTCAGCGAAGGTGTGGTGAAAAATAAAATCTCTTTGAACAAATATGTAGAGGTTTCAAGTGCCAATGCTGCTAAAATATTCGGGATGTTTCCGAAAAAGGGAACCATTGCGGTGGGCAGTGATGCCGATATTGTCATCATCGATCCAAACGAGAAACACACCATTTCTGCGGCTACACATCACATGAATGTGGATTACAGTGCTTATGAAGGTTGGGAGTTGACAGGAAAAGTAAAAACAGTTTTACTGAGAGGGAAGGTGGCGATTGATAATAATAATTGTCATGTTGAAAAAGGATATGGCAAATTCATTAAGAGAAATAAGGTTTCTCAAAAATTATAAAAGTCATTTTGTTATGCCAAGAATAATCAGGTCTGGACTCATTCAGGTTAGTCTGCCGATGACTGAAGGAGAAGGAACGGTGGATGAAATTAAGGAGGCGATGTTTCAAAAGCATATTCCCTTTATTGAAGAGGCAGGAAAGAAAGGCGTGCAGATTCTTTGTTTTCAGGAGATATTTAATACGCCCTATTTCTGTCCCGGACAGGACAGCAGCTGGTATGCCTCAGCTGAAACCGTTCCCGGCGCTACAACTGAACGATTGGCGGAGTATGCAAAAAAATACAACATGGTCATCATTGCTCCCTTGTATGAAAAAGAGCAGGCCGGCGTTTTGTATAATACGGCAGCGGTGATAGACGCAGATGGTACTTATTTAGGTAAATACAGAAAGAATCATATTCCGCACACCGGTGGTTTTTGGGAGAAATATTTTTTCAAGCCGGGCAATCTGGGTTATCCTGTTTTTCAAACGAGGTACGCAAAAGTGGGTGTCTATATATGTTACGACAGACATTTTCCTGACGGAGCGAGATGTCTGGGTTTAAATGGAGCTGAGATTGTGTACAATCCTTCGGCCACAACAGTGGGACAATCGCAATATTTGTGGAAGCTGGAACAACCTGCTCATGCAGTTGCCAATGGTTATTTTATGGGATGTATCAATCGTGTGGGAACAGAAGCCCCTTGGAATCTGGGAAAATTTTACGGAACCTCCTATTTCGTCAATCCATTAGGAGAGATTTTTGCACAAGCCTCTGAAGACAAAGATGAATTGTTGATTACTGATTTCGATCTTGATTTGATTGAAACGGTGAGAAGCAAGTGGCAGTTTTTCAGAGACAGAAGGCCGGAGACATATAAACCGATAACAGACTTATAAAAATATATCAATAAGAAAAAGATACCAATATGGCAATACTTTCAAACAGACTAACGGAAGAGCAATACAAGGAAAATTTTTCCGACATTCATCCGCCATTTGAAACAATGGATGCAGCAGCAGTGGAGGCCAACCGCTGTTTATTTTGTTATGATGCTCCTTGCATGAAAAGCTGTCCTACCAGTATTGATGTGCCGAAATTTATCAAACAAATTTCCACGCAAAACATCAAGGGCAGTGCCCATACCATTTTCTCATCCAATATCATGGGGGCGGGATGCAGTAAGGTTTGTCCGGTGGAGAAATTATGTGAAGGAGCTTGTGTATACAATTTGATGGATGAAGACCCTATTCCCATTGCAAAGTTGCAACGTTACAGTACGGAAATGGCCATGGAAAAGAAATGGCAATTGTTTACCCGTAAAGCCGGTGCCGGAAAAAAAGTGGCTGTCGTGGGCGCCGGTCCGGCAGGATTGAGCTGCGCGCATGTGTTATCACGGGAAGGCATAGACGTAACGATTTATGAAAAAGAAAAAATGGGAGGGGGATTGATGACGTATGGTATTGCTGCATATAAAGTAACGCCGCAGTTCTGTAAAGATGAGGTAGATTATATTTTATCTATTGGCGGTATTTCCATCAAATACGGACAAGAGCTGGGAAAAGATGTCACACTTGAAACATTGCAGAAAGATTATGATGCGGTATATCTGTCCATTGGTGTTGGATTAGCAAGACAACTGGAAATTCCGGGAGAAAATTTGAATGGCGTTGTTGATGCCATCCGTTTTATCTATGACATACGCAACAATGGATTCAGCAAAGTGCCCGTGGGGGATAAAGTTGCCGTAATCGGAATGGGTATGACAGCAATTGATGCTGCTACTCAGGCGAAAAGACTGGGAGCGAAAGAGGTTACAATGTTGTACAGAAGAACGCAGGAAGAAATGCCCTGTACAGAAGTGGAGCTGGACATTGCTAAATTAGATGGTTGTAAAATTATCTGGTTAGCTGCTCCAAAAGAAGTATTGGGAGAAAACGGAATGGTTGCCGGACTAGTTGCAGAAAAAATGAAATTAGGTGATCCGGATGCTTCGGGAAGACGTTCGCCTGTTTCAACCGGTGAGACATTTACCCTTGATGTAGATATGGTTATCAAAGCAGCCGGACAAACACCATTCACTCAATTGGTTGATGGGATGTCCGTCAAAAACAAGAACGGAAAAATTCAGGTTGATGGCCAGGCTACAAATCTGAAAGGCATTTTTGCCGGAGGCGATTGTGTCAACGGAGGCAAAGAAGTGGTGGATGCCGTTCAAGCAGGGAAAGATGGGGCGAAAGCGATTATTGATTTTATAGTTTAATAAAAAAATAAAATACATCACTAATAATCTTATCAATTAAAATATTTAGTTATGGCAGATATCAGTTCAGATTTTTTAGGAATAAAATCCCCCAATCCTTTCTGGCTGGCCAGTGCGCCTCCAACGGATAAAAAAATCAATGTGCTTCGTGCATTTGAAGCAGGCTGGGGTGGCGTAGTATGGAAGACACTGGGATCTCAGGTTAAGAATGTGTCTTCTCGTTATTCAGCTGTTAACTATGGTGGACATAAAGTAATGGGGTTTAATAATATTGAATTGATCAGTGATCGCCCGTTGCATATAAATCTGAAAGAAATCGAAGAATGTATCAAATTGTTTCCCGACAGAGCGATGGTGGTTTCTTTGATGGCAGACAACAATAAAAAAAGTTGGCATGAGTTAATCAAACAAGTAGAAGATACGGGCGCGCATGGATTTGAATTAAATTTTGGTTGCCCGCATGGCATGACGGAAAGAGGCATGGGTGCGGCGGTTGGCCAGGATCCAGAAATAGCCAAGATGGTGGTGGAGTGGGTAATGGAAAAAGCCACTATTCCTGTTATTACAAAACTTACTCCCAATGTACACTCTGTTGTGCCTACAGGTAAAGCGGTTGTTGAGGCCGGTACAAATGCTTTGTCCCTGATTAACACCATTCAATCTGTAACCGGAGTGGATTTAAATACACTTGTTCCCAATCCTTATGTTGCCGGCAAAAGTGTATTCGGAGGGTATTGCGGACCTGCGGTGAAACCGATCGCATTGAAATTTCTTACTACGATAGCGCAGGATGAGACGACGAAGAAGGTGCCGATTTCGGGTATCGGAGGCGTAAGTACATGGAAGGACGCCGTGGAATTTATGCTGCTTGGAGCCAGTAATGTGCAGGTATGTACGGCTGCCATGAAGCATGGCTTCAGAATTGTTGAAGATATGTGCGAAGGTTTGAGCAACTGGATGGATGAAAAAGGATACAAAACCTTGAATGATTTTATCGGCAAATCAGTGAGCAACATCGTTCATTGGGAAGAGCTGGATATCAACTATCACCACATTGCCAAAATCAATCAGGATAAATGTATTCATTGCGGATTGTGTTATATCGCCTGCGAAGACACGTCGCATCAATCCATCAATCTTGAATATGGGAAACCCTACAACACTTATACTATCAAGGAAGAAGAGTGTGTGGGTTGTAATCTCTGTCAGCTTGTTTGTCCGGTTACTGATTGCATCACCATGGAAGAACACAGGGTAGCGCCTGAGTACCTCAACTGGATTGAGTTCCAAAAGAGAGGCTTGCCTTTGAACGACCATTAATATTTTATTTTCTTTTAAAAAATAATTTGAACAAGTGAAAATCAATGCAGAAAGACTGAAGCGGCATTTTGAATCCATGTCTTTGATTGGAAAAATCGGAGAAACCGGAACCTGTCGTCCTGCTCACAGTCCGGAAGAAAAGCAAGCATTTGAATTGGCATCATCATGGATGAAAGAGGCGGGTATGACTACGCGTATTGATAACTTCGGCAATCTTATTGGGACATTAAAAGGCAAAAAGCCTGAACTTCCTGTTTTGATGATAGGGTCTCATTTGGATTCACAGCCATATGGCGGCCGCTTTGATGGCGTCGCCGGTGTATTAAGTGGCATCGAGGCTGTTGCAACCTTAACTGAAAATGGAATAACACCTGACAGAACCATTGAAGTCGTTTCATTTGCCGATGAGGAGGGATGGCGATTCAATAAAGGGCTTTTTGGTTCGAAAGGAATATTGGGGAAAAACACCGAAGAAGACGCGCTGAGAAAAGATAAAGACGGCCTCTCCAGATTGGATGCATTAAAGGAGTTTGGATGTGATGTAAATAATTTTCAAGCGTCTGTTTATCCTGAAGGAAGTATTTATTGTTATCTGGAACTGCATATTGAGCAGGGTCCTGTTTTAGATATCGCCAAAAAGCCGATAGGAGTGGTGACCGGAATATCCGGCCCATTGTGGCTAACGGTTACGCTTAAAGGACAAGCGGGTCATACCGGTTCTGTTCCTATGCCATTGAGAAAAGATGCGTTGTTGGGGGCTGCTGAGATTATTGTTGCCCTGAACCGGATTGCTACTCAGGTAAAAGAAAATCCCACAGTAGGTACGGTGGCTACTATAAATGTATTTCCTGCAAGCAGAAATATCATTGCGGAGGAAGTGGCGTTCACTGTAGACCTTAGAGACATTGATTTAGACCGACGCAATCGTTATGAGAAACAGCTCTATGAAAAAATTGAAGAGATAACAAAGAAAAACGGACTTACCTATACTATTAAAGAAGATACGAACAGTGAACCAAGATACTGTGCCGACTGGATCAAGTCTATCATTACAGACAATTGTAAAAAATTGAATCTTGATGCGCCTGAATTAATGAGCGGCCCCTTTCACGACGCATTGCCCCTCTCTTATGCCTGTGACTATGGAATGATCTTTGTGCGCTGCAAAGACGGTATCAGCCACAATCCTCTGGAATATGCTTCTGATGAGGATCTAGTAATGGGTGCCAATGTTTTGTTGGGAACGGTGATGGATATTTTAAAAAAATAAATATGCCAATGTTTGGCCATTCCCGGATAGCCCACGGTTTAAACCGTGGGCTATTTGTTAATATTTTCCATTTCTTATTTCCAATTCATGTCTTCTGCCGCCGTCTGGGCTCTGACCTGGGGCATAACAAACTTTTCTCTTTTGAGTTTTTATTGATATGGAACCGGTTATTTCTATCATCCCGATAATTTAGCGATTTGAAATAGATCATTTGTTTGACTATAATTTTACTACTGTACTATAAGTCGATTAGGATGTTTTCTGACAATGACCTAGCATAAATAAAAAGAGACTATCACATATTATTGAGATAGTCTCTTAGAATGATTCGAAATAAATTATTTGCTTAAAGTCCACCAGGCTTCATTTATAATAACATCACCCTGAATACTTTCGGTAGATTTCTGATACAAAACCAAGCTGTTGTTGGTAAAGGTTTTTAACTCCCATTTATCCGCGGCATTTGTAAAATCTGTGGTTTCAGAAACGGACAAAATTGAGTTTGTGATATTGTAATTAAGACTATAGCAATCAGTTCCATTTGTACAACTTTCGACTGTATTATCTGTTTTAAATTCAATCGTTTCTCCATTTCCGGGAGAGGTGGATTCTGTTGGAGTACTGCCGGGTATTGTAGTTTTTTCTTTATAGCTCTGTAATGTCCATTTTCCAATTATTGATGGAGCAGAAGCATCATCTTTTTTACAGGAGAAAAGAGCGGTGCTGATGAATAACAATAAGAATAGTTTTTTCATGATCATATTTTTTTTGATTAATAATTGAACTACCTATACAAACGTACTTTATTTTATTCAAAAATTTGTCAAATATTGTTTTTTTTATTTCTCAATCGTGTCTTTTCCCTTCTTTCACAAAAAACACATGCAGCAACTGAGGAAATAATGCGTTGATGGTATCTGTAGCTCCTGAGGGAGATCCCGGAATTGTCAGCACGAGTGAGTTTTTGATAAAGCCGCATACACCGCGGGATAACATAGAATAAGGTGTTCTGTCTTGCCCGTATCTTCTTGCCAGTTCCATTACTCCGGGTATTTCTCTGTCCAGCAAAGGTTGAATGGTGTCAGGTGTGATATCTTTAGGAGAGAGGCCGGTGCCACCGGCGAAGAGAATGATGTCGCAGCCTTTTTCACTCAGGGATAATGCTTCACGTTGGATTGCAGAAATATCATCGGGGATAATGATTAACGAAGCCGTGAGGCCGTAATTTTTTAAAGCTTCAACTGCCCTGACACCTGTTTTGTCTTCTGATTCTTTATTGTATACACTGTCTGAACATACAATAACGGTACAGGACAATTTTTTTTCTTCGTTGTATTTTATTTTATCTGACTTTCCACCTGTTTTGCTTAATAGTTTGATGGATTTTATCTCAATATTTTTATCTACAGGCTTTAACATGTCATATATCGTCAGCGCAACGATAGAAGCGCCATGCATCGCTTCCACTTCAACACCGGTTTTGTAAATGGTATGCACCTCTACATGTATTTTAATATCAAGTCCGTCAATACTATAGCTGATAGAGGAAAACTCAACAGGCAGCGGGTGGCAGTCAGGAATGATGTCACTTGTTTTTTTAACAGCCAAAAGACCGGCAGCTCTTGCAAATTCAAATACATCTCCCTTGGGAATTTTTTTATTTTTTATTGCTTCTATGGTTTCTGCAGAAGAAGTGCTGACTGTAGCTTCGGCAATTGCCTTTCGTAAGCTGTTTTGTTTATAAGTAATGTCTACCATGACTAATTATTAATTTTCCACTGTGATGTTTCATCTGAAAAAATTTCTTTTCCCCAGATGGGTAATTCTTTTTTTATTCTTTCCACCAATTCATTGCAAGCATCGATGGCAGCTCTCCTGTGTTTTGATGAAGTAAATACAAACAGGCAAATTTCGCCAACCAAAACTTTCCCGATACTATGATAAACATGCATACAGGTAAGATGATATTTCGCGAATGCCTCTTCTCTGATCTTGCTCATCAGTTCATTCGCCATTTCTTCATAAGCGGTATATTCGATAGAAGACACCTCTTTATTTTCGATAACGTCTGCCCTTACTTGTCCTAAAAAAATACTGTGTGCACCAATGTCAGTTTTAGATTGATGAGACTCAATACTTTTTCCGATGAATGCAGCACTGACAGCTCCGTTTATAAATATGTTCTTTTCTTTTTTCAATTATTAATTGTTTGCGACAACTCTACAATATATGTCTCATTCGTTAAAGAATCATACGTCATTAATTTATTGATAAGAGGCGCTCCAATGCCGGTAATCAGTTTGATTGCTTCATTGGCCTGCATGGTTCCGATTATTCCGCAAAGTACACCAAGAACACCATTCGCTTCACAGTTCGGCAATTCAGTTCCTGACGAAAGACTTGGAAAGATATCTCTGTAGTTAACGGGCTTATTTACCTCTTTGTCGGCGTAATTCAAGATTGCTACTTGTCCCTGGTACTCATGAATTGCGCCAAGGATAAAAGGTTTTTTTAAAAAAATACATGCATCATTAATGATATACCGCGAATCGAAATTATCTGTTGCATCTATCACCAGATCATATTCATGAATAATCTGATTGGCATTATCGTAGGTTATTTTATCTGTGTAAGAAACCAGGCTTATTTCAGGATTAAGATTTTGTAAATAAATTTTTGCTTTTTCCGCTTTTAATACACCAATATCATTAGCCGAATAAAGAATCTGCCGGTGTAAATTAGTCAGACTAACCTTATCGAAATCTGCAATACCCAAGGTTCCAATTCCAGCTGCAGCAAGGTATTGAAGTGCAGGACAGCCCAGTCCACCGGCTCCGATGACCAGTACCTTTGATGACAGCAGCTTCTCCTGTGCAGCAGCACCAAAATTCTTTAATGTCAATTGACGAAAATATCTGCCCGAAATATTGCTTTGCATATTATCCTCCGGAGAATGGCGGTAACAGTGCAACCGCAGCGTTAGGTAAAATGGTTTCGTTGGTGGCAATTTTCTTGTCCACACTAATTATAAAACTTTTATGGATCAGCTCAGGATAAGCATCGTATAATTTCTGCTTCAGGGTTTCTATGTCAGTGACATCTTTTAATAAAAATGTTTTACCGGTAATATCAGCAATTGAGCCAAATGAGCGTATGGTTATTTCCATTTTTGAAATGCTTTATGCGGCAGTGAACAACAGTTTGTAAGAAGCCATCATTAATGTCAGAGATAAAAGATACAACAGTACAGTATTGTTCAACTTCTTTGAACCCAGATAGGATCCAACCATTCCGCCTGTGAATGCAATTCCTACATAAAGCAGAATATTACTGCTGAACTGTACTCCTTTCATCAGTTGCCCACCCATTCCGGATAGCGAATTTACAAAAATAAATAAGGCACTGATCCCGGCCGCTTTTTTCATATCGCACCATTTCAACAACAATAATACAGGGGTTAAAATTACACCACCTCCAATACCAATCAAACCCGACATAAATCCGATAGAACCTCCGATGATAAAGGAAATGCCTGCGTGTTGTTTTTTCTCAATAATTTCAGCATGTTTTTTATAAAGGATAAACCTTATGGCCGGAATGAGTAAAATCAAACCCAACATTCTTTTATACAATAATGGATCGATTTTTAAAACGCCTCCCCAAAATGCAAAAGGTATGGATGCCACGGCAAATGGTATGAATACCTTCCAGTTGAAATTTCCTGTTCTGTAATATTGAATAAAAGCAATAAGAGATACAAAAAGATTTAATAACAATGCAGATGGCTTCATTACCTCGGGAGAAAAACTGAACAAGGCCATCAATGCCAGATAGCCGCTTGCACCACCATGTCCGATAGAAGCGTATAGAAATGCTACGATAAATAGCAATAAACAAAATAGAATATCAGGACTCATAATTTGACATTTACGGCAACAAATGCAGTTCAACCATATCGCCTTCAGTTGATTCAGTTTCATCTTCGTCTATGATTACCAGACAATTTGCTTGGGCAAAGGAACTTAGTTTATAAGACTCCTGTCCTTCTAATATCCTGACTACCTTTCCGTCATACCAACCTTTTAGAAAATGAGTAAGTCCCGCCGCTTTTTTAAATTCATTCATGATCGGGGAATTTATTTTCTTTAATGAATGTATTTGGCCTGTCATTTTTTCCAGTGCCGGCAGCACATATTCATAAAAACAGGTTAAAACAGAAGCGGGATTTCCGGGTAATCCAAAAATAATGCTATTGTCTTTTTTTCCGAAGAACAATGGTTTTCCGGGGCGCTGTTTGATTCTGTGAAAAAGATTTTTCACTCCACAATTTTCACTTGCACGAATCACAAAATCATATTCGCCTACACTCACACCTCCGGTCAATAAAATTAAATCTGATTGCTCAATACATTTTTTCAGCGCTTCTGAGATGCTATCAAGATTATCTTTTACATAAATAATATTGATGTCGAATATTTTTTGTTTATGTAGTGCTGCCGTCAAAGCAAAAGAATTCGAATCATATATTTTTCCTGAGGTCAAATCATCTCCAATCTGTTGCAGCTCATTTCCTGTAATGATTATGCTGACAGCGGGATTGGGTATTGCCAATACTTCAGGGATGCCCATACCCGCCAGAAAAGCAATAGATGCTGCATTGATTAATGTATCTTTCCTGACAGCCAAACTGCCTTTTTTCAGTTCTGCTCCTTTTATTCTTGCGTTACTTCCTTTTTGAATGGTATTGTCATCAATGTTTAAAATTCCATTTTCTTCAGTTGTTTTTTCCTGCATAACTACAGTGTCTGTACCAAACGGGATAGGAGCTCCGGTAAAAATTCTTACTGCTGTATGATTTGTAATGACTGTATTTGAAGTGTTGCCAGCCTGGACTTCGCCTTCAATTGTCAGTTTGTTTGCTTTTTTCCATTCATCAAAACAAAAAGCATATCCGTCAACAGAGGATTGATTGAATGGAGGAAGATCAATCGGAGAATAGATGTCTTCTCTCAATAATTTGCCGTTGGATTCAATCAAAGGCAAACGTTTTTCACTGAGAAGAGTAATGTTGTTACTAATGATTTTTTTTGCTTCTTTTACTGATATCATTTTTATCCTCCGATGTTAATCATTGATCTGTTTGATATTATTTCAGGATTCAAATTTTCGTAATCGTTATTGAATTGTCCACCGAGCTCTTTCTTTTTATTTAGTATGTTTTTTTGAATTAAATTGATTACATCTTCACCCTTTCGGTATGCGGTAAGCAAATCAGTTTCATCTTTGGAGAACAAACAGTTTTTTAATTTGCCATCAGCGGTAAGCCTAATCCGATTGCAAGTGCTGCAAAATGGCGCGCTCATGGTGCTGATAACGGAAAAGCTGCCGAGGTGCCCTTCTATTGAATAACTTTTAGCAGTATCGTTTTTGTCATTTTCTAATGGAACAAATGAAAAGCGCTTGCCAATCAGTCCAAGTATTTCTTCCCAGGTAAACACTTTATTACTCGTCCATTTGTTTCCTGTGAATGGCATGAATTCAATGAATCTGATGTGTATCGCTGTGTTTTTTGTCCATTCAATAAAATCATTGATTTCATTTTCATTAATTCCTTTCATTACCACCATGTTAACCTTTACTCGTACACCCTTATCAATCATCAGCAAGATATTTTTATAAACCAGATCAAACTGATTGCGTTTGGTTAATAACAGAAATTTTTCCCGGTTAAGTGTATCCAGACTGATATTGATTACTTTTATACCCGCATTTTTTATGGTAGCTTCAAATTCATGTAACCTTGTTCCATTTGTAGTCAGAAAGAGGGAGACGGGTAAGGAAGATATAGCCTCTATGATTTCGCCGGCATCTTTTCTCATTAATGGCTCACCGCCTGTTAATCTTATTTTATTTACTCCCAGATCAACAAATAGTTTAGTTAAATGAATAATTTCGTCTTTCTGCATTAATCTGGCAGGCGGAGTAAAATCATAATCATCTTCGGGCATGCAATAGAAGCAGCGAAAATTGCAATTATCGGTAATTGAAATTCTCAAATAGTTATGACTTCGTCCAAATGTATCTAAAAGCATAATTTGCTTTATTTATTACCTCTGCCTGAAGGTAAAACTTTATTTTTTTCTTTGATAATTTCTGCTGAGATGCTTACGGCAATCTCTTTTGTGGTCTGACTATATATATTGATTCCTACAGGTGCAAACACCTTGTCTAAATAATCACTGTTAAATCCTTCTTCTCTTAGTTCATCAAACATTATTTTGATTTTATTTTCACTTCCCAACATGCCGATATAATAAAATGATTGATCAATTATTTGTTTTAATACCAATTTGTCCGTTCGATAGCCTATTGTCATAATGACTACAAAATCGGATGAGGTTGCTTTCAGTTGGCTTTTTATTGTTGTGTAATCAATCAAATGCTTCTCATCAGCGAAATCATTTTCATGAAATGTGTTTAAGTCTTTTCTGTCATCATACACATGTACATAAAAATTGAGCATGTGCATCATTTCAGATAAAGCAAGACTAATGTGCCCGCCTCCAATGATATGAATGACAGAACGTTGATTCAACACTTCGCGGTATTCCCATTCATTCTGTGAGATGTATACCAGTTCATTTTTCGTGTCGTGATACATTTCAATTCCATTGGGTGAAAGTTGAAAACACTTTTGATTATCTGTTCTGCTTTCTTTCAAAACTTTAATTGTATTGAAATCAGTGTGGTTTATGGGGACAAATGCAATTTTCTGACTGCCGGAACATATCATTCCGGATTGTTGTGAGGAATGTTCTTTATCGTGAAACTGCTCCATTACAGATACCTCGTCAACTTTATTTTGGAGCAGATATTTTGCTTTTTCAACGAGCTTGAATTCCATGATGCCGCCACCAATGGTACCTGTAAAATCATCATCTGAGGAAACGGCCATTTTAAATCCTCTTCTACCGGGAGAGCTGCCCTTGCTTTCAATCACACAAAGAAGAATGACCTCATGAGAGGCGATAAGTTTTTGGTGTATAAACTCCCAGATTTGCAACCTTTATTTTTTTCTGTTTTCCAAAATCTTTTTGAAAGAGCGTCCGCGTATTTCGTCGAGTGTCAGTCCGGTTGCCAACACTTCTTCTTCTGTAATGGCACCGCTGTTTAATGCGCGTAGGAAATAATTCAGCAAACCTTGTCCGGTGGCTGCATCATCAAATACATCACCGATTAAAGTTGCTCTGGCAGCTTTCTCAACAAATGTTTTTAATCTTTCCACCGCATCATCATAGCTCTCCAGGAAAAATGCATAAACGGCTGTGTAGCGCATGGGGAACTGAGCAGGATTCAAATCCCAACCCTGATAAAATCCATTCCAGAGAGAATGGCGGATATGATCATATCCTTTTTTCCATGCGCGCCAGACTACTTCTCTGTTTTCTTGCAATTGTTGTGCAGAAAGATTTTCGCCGCGATGTGGTCCGATCGGCATCGTATTGGTAGCGCCATCACTGAGCCAGATACCGGTGTGAGCCAATGCAACTTTCGTCATGTGATGTGCAAAATCACAAACAGGATGATCCATCTCCTGGTATCTTGCAGTAATGCTGCATGAAGCCGTATAGTCGTATGTGCCGAAATGCATGGCTATACACCTGCCGTTGCTTGCTTCTATAAATTTGTTCAAAGGATTGGTGCCATCAATTGCCATAATGGATTGCGTGGTTTCCACCATCATCTCCATTTTCAAAGAGCCTTTAGCAAGGGTTAATTCATCTTCCAAAATATCAAAGAATCCGGCGAGTGTCGCTGGTTGCTCTGGAATGGTAACTTTAGGCAGCATCACCACAAAGTTTTCCGGTAATATTCCGTTCGTCTCTTTTACTAATGTACTTACAAAAATATCCAGTGTCCTCAATCCTCTCTCTTTCATTTCTTCAGTAAAAGGTTTTATGCGAATACCGATAAAAGGAGACAATGTTTTTTCTTTCATTCCTTTTGCCACTTCTTTAGCGGCAAATGCAGCGGTTTCATCTTCTTCCTCATTGCTTCTGTTGCCATAGCCGTCTTCAAAATCAATTCGAAAATCTTCAATAGCTTCCGATTTTAATTTGGCAATTACTTTTTGATATATTTTGCTGCTGAAATCTGTTTTTGTATCCAATCCAAATACATTTCCGAAAGTTTCGGCATCTGGGGCATAGGTCTGAAATATTTCGAGTGATCTTTCTCCCAGCGCCTTCGCGGCATCGTATTTAAAAAGATTAGCTCCTCCATACAAAGTATGAACAGGCTGACGATCACTTCTGTCGCCGGGATAAATCTTTTGAAATCGGGTATTCGCTTTTTTTAATTGCTCAAACAGCTGGTCTTTTTTGTTCGAAGGAATGGATACACTCATATTATTTATTTAGGCTTCTTTATGAAAATGATATTTTAACTTCCCCTGTAAGTGGAGTAACCAAAGGGGTTAATTAATAAAGGAACGTGATAGTGAGTATCATCTGTAACCGTAAATTGAATATCTACTTCAGGATAAAATCCTTTTATGTTGTTCGAGGCAAAATAAGTACCGGTATCAAAAATTATAGAATAATTTCCGGAAGCAAGCGTTCTCTCAGGGGGCAACAAGTCGCCAATTCTCCCGTCGCTGTTCGTAACGCCTTGTGCGATTACTGCTCCGATGGCCGATTGTAGTTTTATGGTAATGTCTTTTCCCGGTTTGCCAATCGAAGTATCGAGCACATGTGTGGTAAGTTGACTTGGTTTCAGCCAGTTCCAGTTTTCGCTATCCAATAATTTTTTTAACCGAATGATAGTTATCTTATGCTGCTCACCCATAGCGATATTCATTTCATCATGGGTATTGTTTGATAGTCTGTCTTTAAGCAACCTCAGCATTTCCTCTGCCGATTTTCTGCTGGCGCAAACAATAAAAATAAAACCAAATTTATTTTCATAATCTTCATTTGCCTTCGCAAGAGATTCAATGGTTGAAGCTGAAGCGCTTTTTACGCTTGACTGTTCATCACCGGCATATTTTTTTTTCAGTGAGGAGGTATCTCCAATTTTAGGATGATGAGAGAAAGATGCTCGCCAGTCATCAGCAAGACATTTATTATACCAGATATCCGTTGCCTTACTTACAAGATCTTCAGCAGAACTAAATGGGAAATGTTTCATCAGAAAGGATGTCCATTTTTGAGAACCACAGCATGAAAAAAGTTCTTTTTCTGCTACATTACTATCAAGTTTATTAAATTCCAGTACATTCATATTCTACAATTGAGATTGCAATATTCGGTTATTTTATTTTAGCGCCTTGTTCAATCCAACAACGAATCAGATTCCTTTCCTCTTCTGTAATGTTTGTTTTATTGTTCTGTGGCATCGTTTTCGTGATCACTACGCGCTGCATAATTAAGTCTTTTTTCTTCACGATATCTTCAGGAGTATCATATACCACTCCGTTGGGTGCCGTTTTATAAAAATCATCTGTTGGACGTGATGAGTGACAGCTTACGCAACGTTTTTGAATGATTGAATTGATTTCATTGATGCTTACGTCGGATTTGCATGCATTCGGATTTTTTGCAGGCGCCGAAATAAAAGCAGCTGCCAGCAGAACAGCAACCGATATCGGGAATACCCAAAAACTTTGAATGTTTTTTTCTCTTAGGTTCAGATAGTGTTTTATTCCGGCGCTTGCCAGGGTAATAATCATCAGCGTAATCCATGGAAATTTATATCCGAATGTGCTGGGGAAATGGTTGCTCACCATCACAAATAAAACGGGCAAAGTAAAATAGTTATTGTGAATGGATCTTGCCAATGCATTTTTTCCGAGTTGGGGATTTAGAGGTTTGTTTTCTTTAGCTGCTTTTACCATTGCTTTTTGAGAAGGAATGATGACGAAGAAAACATTGGCAACCATAATGCTCCCGATCATAGCGCCGAAATGTATAAAAGCTGCTCTTGCGCTAAATACATGCGCATAAAAAAAAGCAAACACAACAAGAATTGTGAAGCCGATGATTGTAAATAAAAGATTGTTTTTTTTAAGGACAGTTTTGCACAGCACGTCGTATATCAACCATGCTGCCAAAAAAGATCCGATGCCAATGCTGATGGCCTGCCAAGGACCGATGTCAAGTACATTTTTATCTATCAATAACGCAGAAGTATTGAAATAATAAACAATAAAGAGCAGGCAAAATCCGCTCACCCATGTGAAGTAGGCTTCGTATTTAAACCAGTGCAGATGTTTAGGAATTTGTTTGGGTGCGATCTTGTATTTTTCGAGATAATAAAACCCTCCGCCATGAACGGCCCAAAGATTTCCGGCAAGCTCATCGCGCACATTATCTGTTCTATTGAGCGCATTCTCAAGAAATACAAAATAAAATGAAGCGCCAATCCATGCAATACCAAAAGTGATGTGCATTACCCTTACAATAATGTTGAGCCACTCCACCAGATGGCTTTCCCAGGGTGAATTTTGTACACAGTAATAGGTATAGGCTATTGTTGTAATGATAACAAGTACAATTAATGAGTACATCAGATTTTGTACAGCATTAAGTCGCTCCTCACTGGAAGAATTCTCCAGCTCCTTTGCAGCTTTTATCAAAGTAGAAAGTTTATAGGATGTGAATGTCAGTAGAATCAATACAAATCCGAGTAAACCATATGTTAATACAACAGTCATTTATGTTCACTTTTTTTGAGACCAATCAATCGCAAGCGGCTGATCCCTCCGTCGGGATATATGTTCAATCTCACATGCGTATAATTTCTCTCGGCCGACTCACATATAAATTCATGGATATGATCGGCGCTTAATTTTTTTTCTGATAAAATGTTTTCCCATTTCACTTTTCCGCTGATCACATCTGCATCACTGTTACTGTTACACGC
>VERM01000117.1 GCA_018882645.1 Ferruginibacter sp. | reverse complement strand
GAAATAATGTGTTTAAGAAATTTGTATATTTGCACAAAAATATTATCATGAGAAAAGCTGTTTTTGTCGGCTCTTTTGATCCAATAACAAAAGGACATGAGGACGTTTTGTTGAAGGCAATGCCTTTGTTCGACGAGATTGTCATAGGCATAGGACATAACATCAATAAAAAAAGTTTCTTCGGCGTCAATGCCCGCGTCATCCAATACAAATTGAAAAGCTTCTTTATGAGGTTTTCTTAATCCGATGACATGAGAATAATAGGCCTTGTGGAAGTATTCGTCGAGCACCTTCACACCCAGTTGCTTTGATGCAATTTCATTTACTTTGGTGAGATGTATAGCGTTGGTATTACTTAAAAGGTAAATTTGGTATTGATTTTTAAGTGAAGATATGCAGGCCATACTTTCTTTTCTGAAATCGAGCAAAATGGCATTCCATGCATTGTTGATGAGATCGCTTTCAAGAGGCATGCCGGTTTGTTGTTGAATGGCTTTATGGAATTCCGCTTCTGAAATTTTTCCCGTTTCCAAATCTTCAAAAAGGCTAGAAGCATTGAGCTGAGAAAACTGCAGTTCAAAATTTTTGATACCTAAATTCGCAAAGGCGGCAGCAACTTTATGATAGTCTATATCTATGAGGACGGCGCCTAAATCAAATAGTATATTTTTAATTTTTTTCATTCGACACAATGGATTACTGCAAATTTCTGATAATTATCAGATATGAATAAAAAAATCATTTGACTGATATAAAATAAAAAACAAAACGATTATTTTATTCAAGAATAAAAATGTAGATTTAATACATAAACACATCCAATGATATGAAAAAAATTATTTTTATTTTATTCCTTTTGCCTTCAATTTCTCATGCTCAGCAATCTGAAGCAGTTCCGGATAAATCAAAAGAAAATTCAGCAAAAAAACAAGAAGCGCTACCTGAACCATCATTGTCAAGTAATGTTATTAAGACAAACCTGTTTAGTCTTGCTTTACAGAATTACAATTTAACCTATGAGCGAAAAATTGGCAGGAAGCTGAGTTTATCCGTTGCTTTTCGCTATATGCCCTCCATCACACCGCCTTTTAAATCACAAATTCAACAACTTGTAAACGATCCTGATTTCAAAGTAAATGATTTAAGAATTGGCAACACTGCGTTCACTGGAGAGCTGAGATGGTATACCGGTAAAAGAGCGTTGAAAGGATTTTATATTGCGCCATATTTTCGATATGCCAATTTTGGTTTTTCTTTGCCGGTGGAAAATCCAAACAACAATAACGGAGGCACAACCACTTATTCGCCTATCAGTTTCAATGGGAATATCACTTCACTCAGTGGCGGCCTGATGATTGGTGTACAGTATAATTTGTCCAAGCGACTTGTACTTGATTTCTGGATATTAGGGGGGCATTATGGAAAGAGCCGCGGGATTCTTACAGCAACCAACATAAACCCTCCCATGACACAAGCAGATCAGGATGAATTGCAGGCTTCATTGAATGATCTTAATAATTCTGGTCCGTTTACTGTTGAAGGAAAAGTTTTGTCTCCAACATCAGCCGAGATCAAAACTACGGGTCCTTGGTCAGGAATCCGGTCTTTGAGTTTTTCTCTTGGGTATAAATTTTGAATTTTAAATTAAACTGATTTTATTCAGTACGATTTTTTACGATTTTATTTCTGTAGCCGCTCCGGATAAACTTCATATCTCCCACTCAATCATCTCTCGGTAGAGGTAGAAAAACTCCATACTTTACTGATGGCACTGTGTTGTATGAGTCATTGGTCAATTAAAGAAGAACAACAATAGCCTCGATTTAACATTGAATTATTCAGTTACAAATATTGTAAATATTTTCAAAGCCCTCAATATTAATAATATTGCAAATGCAAATAAAATATAGAATCCCAACCAATATTGAATGTTAACTTTTAGCCAGACTGTCAAAAACTGAGATAATATTGCAGAAAAAATGAAGCTAAACAAAATAGCCAGCATAACCATAGAATTTTGCTTATATGCTGCTTTCAATGATTTTGTTTGATTTTCTTCAATTGAAAATGAATAAATGAACGGCGAATTAAAAAAATCTTGCTTGCAGTAAATTTTATGATTACCTGCGGATATCTGAAACTCTTTTGTTTCTCCATTTGAAACTGTGCCAATTTTTTTGTCATTCAGATAAACACTAAAAGCCCTTAGTCGACCAACAAAATTGTTGGGCCGATGAATTTTGATTGATGCCATATTTGTCTATTTTAAATTTATAATTAAGGAAATAATCCGATTGATGGACAGGGAGGCAAAACATTTAAAGAACATGCCAACGAGAACATTTATTTGCTTTAAATGATTTTTTACCGTTGTGAAATAAATACAATTTATTCATTTCCGGAGTTTTTTTTATTACTAAAAAGGTTTTTGATGCCTTTCTTATTCACTTTCAATTTATTCATAGAAGTTAAATAACTGATTGTTTTTTTCTCCAGCCAATGGTGAAATGGCAGAAGCATAGCGATAAGAATTATCTTGATAGTTAGCACCTTCCAGGGCTCGCCGTGGGTTATATCATGTATCTTATGATCAGCAATAAGAATGATAAATTCAAAAAACATAATGAAAGTAAAAAACCCCAATAGCCTAATTGTGCCGGTAGAAACCTGGAACAACCCCATAAAAACAAGTAAAACGAAAAGAGTTGCTATTCCTATAGTTATAGCCATATATTGAATATTATGGCGTCTTTGATTATCTTCTTCAGTCTGTTTTTTCTTTTTTTGAAGCCTTAATTGTTCATCGGCCGCCTCTACCTGCAGCATTTCTTTTTCTTTGTTCAACTTTTGAAGACTATCATTATACTTGAAGTATTGCGCGCTATATAGTTTTGACGATCGATAATCTCCGGTTTTTTCATACAATGTATCCAATTGCTTGGTAGCTTCCACTATATTTTCAAGAATACCTGCTTTTTCAGACATTTCTTTCACTTTCAGGAAATATTTAATCGAATTGGGATAATCAGAAGCTCTTTTATAAAAGTCTGCCCATATACCATAGGAAGATATTTTTGCAAAATCATTTGCAGACTGTTCAAAAAAGGGAGCAGATTTATCTAAGTATATTTTCGCTGAATCCAATTTGTCGAGCCGTGTATAAATGGCTGCATAGGCCTGATCGATAGCAGCTGAAAACCCGGACTGGGACAGATAGTTTTTTAGCGTTTCTCCCGCAGGTGAATTAAAATAATCCATCGCCTTTGACGGCTGGTTGTTAGTTAGAAATTGATTCAATATTCCAACGTATGCCGGGATTTTTAAATTAGGAAAATTCAATGAATCGGCAATCTTGATCGATTGATTGTAATAATTGAGGGCGATGTCATATTTCTCCTGTTGAGAATAGAGGTTGGCAATTCCCGAAAGATAAACAGCCTTGGTATACATTTTATTGTCATCATCAATTTTTTCAAGTGCTTCCAAGGCTTTTGAGTGATAATCAAGAGCGCGGTCGTAATCGCTTATGTTGTTATAGAATTCAACGAGGCGGAGATAACAGTTTCTTATTAGTGGCATGTTTTTGATATCTTCAGCCATCACTAATGCATTCAGAAAAAATCTTAAGGCAAGCGTTTTATTATTTCTTGCAAGGTGAACAGTTCCCAACGTTACATTGCTTTCAGCCCTAAGGCTATCACTATCAATATTCGCTAAAAGAGAAGAGGCTTCATTTGCCTCATTCAATGCTTTATCTTTATCACTTTTGTTGAGATAAGCATTGGCAAGCCTCATATGGGCAATACCGATCCATTTCTGCAGTCTGTTTTTTTGGGCAATTTCCAG
Organism: Ferruginibacter sp.; assembly: GCA_018882645.1. Taxonomy (GTDB): domain Bacteria; phylum Bacteroidota; class Bacteroidia; order Chitinophagales; family Chitinophagaceae; genus Ferruginibacter. The sequence goes on along the minus strand of VERM01000117.1, from coordinate 1,885 downwards.
CGCCTTATTATAATAATCGAAGGATCTATCATTATAATCATTCCTGCCTGCAAAATAGGAGCATCTTAATCCATTAGACAGATATGCTTTCACCATCCATTCCCGGTTTCTGGATTCTTCTGCAATAGTTATTTGTTGTTTGCCGGCCTCCTCGGATTGATCAAGGTTAATATCCATGAGATATAAGGAAAGCTTTCCTAATAGGTCGATTTTCTCTTCTGTATTGGAAGTAGAAGCCAATTGCTTCTTTAGCTTCTCGATAATTTTTATATCCTGTCCATGAGATCTGAATAAAGCAATTGAGAGTACAACAATAATGCAAACAACTTTTTTTAAAAACATTTAAGCAATTATTTTGTTTTGAAAATGGCGGATTTAATCTCTCAATCCGTAAATGTTGGCTCTGCCATCAAAAATGCATGGTTTATTGAAATTACATAATTAGTGTGATCTATACAGAATTGAACAACGAATAATCGTATTCATTTTAAAATTCATTTTTTTGTTCAAATTTTATCAATGTTACATTATACCTGTAAATTAGGCTTTTTATTATTAACAAATTAATTAGCATTAAATTTTACCTTTCTATATTTAAATTTACATCTATCAAAAACATTCCAATGAAGCGATTTATCATTCTATTCTGTTTTTTTATTATTAAAGGTGAAGCCGCAACTTGTCAAACCAAAAAAGCAGATACTTCAATCAATGCACAACTGATCGAGTATTTGAAAAGTGCTCAAAAGTTGGTTATTTATAAAAAAGAATCCGGAGTTAAAAAGTATAATCAAATACAGGCTTTACTGAGTGTAGGATATGATTTGGATAAAAAGCTGGCCGTCCAACAAAATGAATTTAAAACCAGACACATTGATTTTCTTAAAGAACAGTTCAGATGGATTATTCAGTCCATAATTATTTATAAATCTGATTTGAAACTGTCAAACTACCGCTTGCCCAGGAATAACAGTGAAATAAAGTATTTATCTAAAAAAATTCCGGAGCTATTAAATTATTTAGAGAAATAAATTCATTATTCAACCTCACCCCCAGCCCCTCTCCTAAAGGCGAGGGGAGTTTGCCGCCGCGACAATTTTCTTCACAAAACGAAAGGAAGACTGCCATATTCTTATTCCGTAGGAGTGCTATGTGGTAAAAGAATCACTCGCTTAAAATAAGGCTAAACTATTCTATGTGTTTCTACTGACAGTGTTCCTTTATTAAATCGTATGCTTTTTCAGAACCCAACTCGCCGGCTTTGCTTAAATCTAAACAACCACCGGCTTTCTGTCCTGATATTAATTTAGCAATTCCCCTGTTATGGTATGCTTCAGCATATTGCGGATTGAGTTCAATTGCTTTGGTTTCGTCTGCAATTGTACCACTGTAGTCGTTTAAATTTCCTTTTGCAATACGATGTTCTTTACAAGGATGTTCCATATATATTCTGTTATCATTAGCGTCTAATGTAGACCATGAACCTTTACAATTACAAGTTTTTGATTTTACACCGTAAATTCCCATTGTTAACCTTATAAATTACCTTTAAGTTTTAACTGATGTTCAATTTTTTTTCTCTTCTTGTATAGATGTTTCCACATCTTCTACAGTTTCCGGACCAGTTCCTGTTACTTCTGCTGGTGTAGGCTTTAGTTCTGCTAATTTCTCAAGCAATATGTCAAGTGCTTGGGGAAGTGCTTATGGCACTGGATTTTCAATTGGTAATGCAGCCTCAGTAAACAGGGGTGAAGCTATGTTAATTTGTAATCAAGGCACAACAATTCAGATTGAATTTTTTACTGGAAGTGGAACTGCAAATGGATATGGTGTAGCTAAGGATAACAAAGGAAATATTTTTAAGTTACTCCTATAAACTTAACTT
>VERM01000116.1 GCA_018882645.1 Ferruginibacter sp. | reverse complement strand
AATAAGTAATGTGTTTTCAAAAGCTGATTTTGGGATTTCCAGGGTGACTATTGAATTATTGGGGAAGAGCGGCTCTGCTATTTCAATGTTAGAACACGGATTGCCAATTTGGACTCCACTAAGTGATAATTTTTCAATGAAAGATGCAATCGATTTCAGACCTGAGCTGGTTTTTACAGATTTGTCAGCATTGATTCAATCGGGTATAAAAAATTCAACGATTAATAGGTTGCCTCTGATTGCTAAAAAATTCACTCAAGATCTCGCTATACTATGTTAAAAGTTGTTTCTTTTAAACATTTATAAAATAATATTTATTAATTCGGAAGAGTAAACTTAAAATTTATAGTTGTGAAAATTTTGTTTCTATCTCATAAGTTTTTTCCTGATATTGGTGGAATTGAGGTCAACTCATCAATATTGGCAAATGCTTTTCATGAGGCTGGACACGAAATAAGATTAATGACCTGGTCTAATTACGATAAAAAAAATGATTTTCCGTTTGAAGTCATAAGAAAGCCCAATTTTATAAGATTATTTCGGGAGCATCTTTGGGCAGATATTATATTTGAAAACAATCCATGTCTAAGATTATCTTGGCCTTTATACTTTTTTAAAAAGAAATCCGTGATTGCTGTTCGCGCTTTTATCAATAGAAGAGATGGAAAAATTGGCTGGCAGGATAAAATTAAATTATGGTGGTTGAGCAGAGCTTCAGCAGTAATTGCTGTAAGCAATCCAATAAAGAATAAATGTTTTTCTGATTCAATTGTTATTGGCAATCCCTATCGAAATAATCTTTTCAGAGTATTACCTAACATTGATAAGAAAAAATCTTTTGTATTTCTTGGTCGTCTTGTTTCTGATAAAGGGGCTGATCTTGCTATAAGCGCATTTTCTTCGTTAATACACTCTGGTGATTTTCAAGATTCAATGAAATTGACCATCATTGGCGATGGCCCCGAATTGGATAAATTGAAAGCAATGGCTACATCTCTTCATGTGGATAGGTATGTTGATTTTGTCGGTATGCTTGAAGGAGAAGAGCTGGTTCTTTGTCTTAATAAACATCGTTTCATGATTGTTCCTTCAGTAGGAGAGGCATTTGGAAATGTAGTTCTGGAAGGCATGGCTTGCGGATGTGTACCTATTGTCTCAGATGGAAGCGGACTGGTAGATGCAGTTGGGGACGCAGGCTTATGTTTCAAGCAAAAAGATCTAGATTCATTGATTAACAATTTAATTAAGTTGGTTGAAAATCCTGAACTTGAGAATTATTTTAGGAGTAAGGCGACTGTTCATTTAAGCTCTCATCGTCCGGAGATTGTTTGTAAAAAATATTTAACTGTAATTGAAAGTATCCTTTGATTAAGTAATCTTGCATACGTAATCAATAAATTTAATTTTATTTGCTTGATTTTATTTTCTCATCCTTTTGGTAACTCGAATAGTAGAGCCGCATTGCATGGCATCTACGAAAGTCATATGCTGTCTTATTTTTTCACAACTCTCGCAGTATTTCCGGATTCTTTAACTGATCGCATTGCTCATCTTCCCGGCCTGAAGGAAATAAGACGAAGAGGATTTGATGTCCGATTCAAGGAGCATACAGAATGTCAGCCAATTTATGAACTATTTCGTCTCTTATCTTTAAAAATGAATTTAAAAAAACTGACGCGTCATGAAATCGGTTTGTTCAGTACAGACAGGATTATACAGCGCTTGGATAAAAAAATAGCAGAACGTTTGAAGCGTGGTAATTTCCCTGACATCAAGGCAGTGTATTCATATGAGGATGGTGCAATGAATACATTCATGACTGCTAAATCCATTGGGTTGAAAAATATTTATGATCTTCCCATTGGTTATTGGCGTTCTGCTAGAGAATTTTTGCAATTTGAAAAACAACGTTGGCCGGAATGGGCATCTACCATTACAGGTTTTAAGGATTCTGAAGTAAAACTAAATCGTAAAGATTTTGAAATTGAGTTGGCTGATGTTATTATGGTTGCTAGCTCATTTACAGCCTCGACTTTAGAAAACTTCCCTGGTCCAGAAAAAAAAATACATATAATTCCTTACGGCTTCCCGCCGGTACATGAAGGGATTAGGGATTATTATGATGGTAAAAAAAGAAAATTGAAGTTATTATTTGTTGGAGGATTGACACAACGTAAAGGCATTGCAGATGTTTTTGAAGCAGTTAAACAATTTTCAAATGATGTTAGTCTTACTATTGTTGGTCAGAAAACTACTCATGAATGTAAAGCATTAGATAGTTGTCTAAAGAAATATAATTATATACCCACATTATCAAATCAACGCATCCTTGAACTCATGAGAACTCATGATGTATTGCTATTCCCTTCACTATTCGAAGGTTTTGGTTTGGTTATCACTGAAGCCATGTCTCAGGGGATGCCGGTGATTACAACAAATCGTACTGCTGGGCCTGATATTATTGATCATAATAAAAATGGCTGGCTAATAAATGCTGCAGATACTCGTGTATTAATTGCTGCAATAAAATATTTGCTTGATAATCCTCATGCTGTTGAAGAAAATGGACAAAATGCATTGCATACAGCAAAGCAAAGACCATGGAATGTGTATGGTCAAATGCTTGCTGAAGAATTAAAATCAGAAATTTAATTTTTCAAGAAAAATTTTGAAGACTTCAGATTATATCAATTTACAATCATCTCATAAAAGTGTAAAGACTGCGCTATACCTTTACTTCTTTTTATTGATCTTTGAAGGTGCATTAAGAAGATGGGTTTTGCCTCAATTCTCTGGTCCTTTATTGCTGATTCGTGATCCTCTGGCTGTATATATACTCATCGTTGCATGGAAATTTCGAATTTTGAGATTGAATGGATATGTGATTGTTATTGGATTCATTTCTTTATTATCACTTTATACGGCTCTTTTATTTGGCCATGGAAATATTTATATTGCTCTATATGGTCTTCGTATAACACTGCTTCATTTCCCTTTATTATTTGTAATTGAATCTCTATTTACGAAAGATGATTTGATTCGGGTAGCACGCTATATGATTATCCTTTGTATTCCAATGCTCGTATTGATTCTTTTTCAATTTTTTAGCCCTCAGACCGCATGGATCAATAAAGGGCTTGGGGAAAATGTTGAAGGTGCCGGTTTTTCTGGAGCTCTTGGATTTTATAGGCCTCCTGGAACTTTCTCCTTTACCAATGGGCTAGTTTTATTTTTTACGACGTGCGCAGCGTTCATTTATTGGGGCATTGACTACCCTCTTCGTTTACCAAAATGGTTGATTTATTTATCTCTTTCTTGTTTGTTGCTAAGTATTCCCTTCTCAATCAGCAGAAGTTTACTTTTTGGTGTTGCAATCACTTCTCTTTTATATTTTTTTATCTCAATGAGAGCCGGGATGTCTTTTATCAAAATCTCAATTTTAATCTCCTTCGTGGTTTTGGTATATTTGATTTTTGGGTCTTCTCAATTTTTAGGAACAGGTATTGAGGTTTTACAGAAAAGATTCGAATTGGCAGCCGAGTCTGAAGGTGGTATTCAGGGGACCTTTTTAAACCGATATCTTGGAGGGATAGGAGATGCTTTAAATGCATCAGCTGATTTTCCTTTTTGGGGTTATGGAATCGGATTAGGTTCAAATTTTGGAAGTCAGTATTCAACGGGTAAAATGGAATTTTTGATATCAGAGGGAGAATGGGGGAGGGTTCTAGGTGAAATGGGTTTTTTAGTAGGATTATTATTCCTTTTGACACGTTTAAAAATAAGTTTGGTAATCATAAAAAAAAGTTATCAAGCCTACATTAATGCAAATGTGCTCCCATGGTTAATGATGGGGAATATCTTTATATTTTTATTGCTTGGTCAATGGGCGCAACCTACATCACTGGGTTTTTCAGTATTTTTTGGAGGCGTTACTCTTGCTGCAATTAAGGTTTATCAGGATGATGTTAATCCTGCCCCACATAATATATTTCAATCTTGACCATTATAGTAATTTCTAATTATCGTAAGGACAGGCAGGAAAGCATGGTTCGGTTTGCAGCTATGTTGCATAAAGGGTATAAATCAAAAGGATTGAATGTAATTAAAGTCAGACCGCTTATTATACTAGGATTTTTTTTTCATCAGACAACACATGGTGCAGGAAAATGGTTTTCATATGCTGATAAGTGGATTTTTACACCGTTTCTGCTAATGAAGATTAGATTGCAATATTCTTTTCAATCTGATGTTTTTTATCATATTGCTGATCATTCCAATTCTCCATATCTTTTCTGGTTGCCGAAAAATAAAACACTTATCACCTGCCATGATGTTTTAGCAATCAGAGGGTCACTTGGATTCAAAGAATTAAGATGCGATGCTAGCTGGACAGGCGTATTGTATCAACGATGGATAAAAAGAAATCTTCTGAAGTCAAAGAATATTGCGGCAGTATCTTCTACTACTTTACAACAATTGACATCTCTTGATTCATCATCTCGGTATAAAAATTATAATTGGCATGTGGTATTTAATGGATTAAACGCTTCCTTTTACAGGCCTGAGGAAGATTTTATTGTTATGATGTTAAAGAGAACAAATATTGAAATAGGCAAGCCATTCTTATTACATGTGGGTTCGGGTCATGCAAGAAAAAACAGGGTAATGCTTGTAAAAATGTTGTTGGAATTGGGAGATGAATATAATGGATGTGTTGTTTTTGCCGGAAAGCAAGCAGACAAAGCATTGAATGATTATATTAATGAGAACAGATTAAATAATAGGGTTCACTTTATCATCAATCCCGGAAATGGACTTTTGCTTGCTTTATATGCTGCTTGCGATGCTTTTATATTTCCTTCGTGGTCTGAAGGATTTGGTTGGCCTGTTATAGAAGCGCAGGCCTGTGGTGCTCCGGTAATTGTTAGTAATAAACTTCCAATGCCAGAAGTAGCAGGAGAGGGGGCGCTCTATGCTGATCCTGATAGTCCCGCTCAATTCGCTGAATCATTTAAAAAATTATTTAATAAAAATTTTAGATTCGATCTTATTGAAAAGGGCTATAAAAACACGACTCGTTTCTCATCTTCAAAAATGATTAATGAGTATTTAGATTTTTTCAATAAAATCAGAAAAAAATAGAAAACTGCGTGGACTCAATTTTAATAATTAATCGTAATTAATACCACATGATTAAAAAGATTTTTAAAAAAATTATAGGCATTGAAACTTATGTTGATAATACCAATGATTTTGAAGTAATACGAAATCGAAATAGTGAGATCAAACGTTATCATATCATCAACTATCTCATTTCAAAATATGATTTAAAATCTTATCTGGAGATTGGTGTACTCAAAGGGGATAACATCCGAAAAATAATTGCTCCTAAAAAAGATGGAGTAGATCCCGGCTCGGAAAGACATGTAGCACCTGAAGTAAATTACAGAATGACATCAGATGATTTTTTTAAGATTATAAATAAACAACCAGAGGTTAAATATGATATTGTGTTTATAGATGGACTTCATCATGCCGATCAGGTAAGAAAAGATATTTATAATTCCTTACTTCATCTCTCGCCAGGAGGTTTTATTATTTTACATGACTGTAATCCCGTAAGTTATGACTCACAGCTTGTACCAAGAAAAACCATAGTTTGGAATGGAGATCCCTGGAAAGCTTATGTAGAGTTTAAGGGGCAGCATCCTGAGCTAAACTGTTGTGTAATAG
>VERM01000115.1 GCA_018882645.1 Ferruginibacter sp. | reverse complement strand
CGCTGATTGCCGGCGGACATACTTTTGGTAAAACACATGGTGCGGCAGACCCAAGTAAATATGTAGGGCGCGAACCTGCGGGCGCCAGCATTGAAGAGCAAAGCACAGGATGGAAAAACACATTTGGTACCGGAAATGCAGGAGATGCCATCACCAGTGGATTGGAAGGTGCATGGACAACCACACCCACTCAATGGAGCAATAATTATTTTGAAAATCTGTTCGGTTACGAATGGGAGCTTACTAAAAGTCCGGCAGGTGCCCATCAGTGGAAACCTAAAGGGGATGCGGGTAAAGACACTGTGCCTGATGCGCATGATGCTTCTAAGCGACATACACCTATCATGCTCACCACAGATTTGGCTTTAAGAGTAGATCCTTCTTATGAGAAAATTTCCAGAAGATTTTTTGAAAACCCGGATCAGTTTGCTGATGCATTTGCTCGTGCCTGGTTTAAACTTACACACCGCGATATGGGCCCGCGTGCACGATATCTGGGATCTGAAGTTCCATCTGAAGTATTGATCTGGCAAGACCCCGTTCCGGTTGCTGATTACCAATCAGTTGATGAAAACGATATCACTGCATTGAAAAATAAAATCCTTGCATCCGGATTAACCGTATCTGAACTGGTATCAACTGCCTGGGCTTCTGCATCCACTTTCCGTGGATCTGATAAACGCGGTGGCGCGAATGGTGCCCGTATTCGTCTGGCGCCACAAAAATACTGGGCGGTCAACAATCCTTCACAATTGACAAAAGTGCTGGATGTACTGGAAGGCATTGAAAAAGAATTCAATGCTGCATCCAAAGACGGGAAAAAAGTTTCTCTGGCAGATTTGATTGTGCTGGGTGGATGTGCCGGAATTGAGAAGGCTGCTAAAGCTGCGGGACATGACACCAAAGTTCCATTCACTCCCGGGCGTACGGATGCGTTGCCTGAGCATACGGATGTAGAATCTTTTGCCGTGTTGGAACCCAATGCGGACGGATTTCGCAATTATGTAAAAACAAGATATACTGTATCTGCTGAAGATATGTTGGTGGATAAAGCTCAACTGCTTACGCTGACTGCTCCTGAAATGACCGTACTTGTGGGAGGGATGCGTGTGCTGAATACCAATTTTGATCATTCGCAACATGGAGTGTTTACAAATAAACCTGAAGTATTGACCAATGATTTCTTTGTGAATCTGTTGGATTTGGATACTAAATGGAGTGCTACCAGTGACGTGCAGGATATTTTTGAAGGGACTGATCGCAAGAGCGGAGCGCGTAAGTGGACAGGAACAAGAGTTGATTTGATATTCGGATCCAATTCTGAATTGCGTGCACTTGCAGAGGTTTATGCCTGTGAGGATGCTAAAGAAAAATTTGTAAAAGATTTTGTTGCTGCATGGAATAAGGTCATGAATCTTGATCGTTTTGATTTAGCATAATTATAATCATACACAAACGAAAAAAGGCGACCGTTTACGAGTCGCCTTTTTTCTTGAGGAAATAATAAGATATGGAATTTATCTAAATAATTAGCCCATGGTTAAAACCTATTCAATCCCCACGGTTAAAACCTATTCAATCCCCACGGTTAAAACCTATTCAATGCCCACGGTTAAAACCTATTCAATGCCCACAGTTAAAACCTATTCAATGCCCACGGTTAAAAATATTCAATGCCCACGGTTAAAAATATTCAATGCCCACGGTTAAAACCTATTCAATGCCCACGGTTAAAACTATTCAATCCCTACGGTTAAAAATATTCAATGCCCACGGTTAAAACCGTGGGCTGCATTGTGTTTTCACAAACGGCGAATTGGGATTAATACAATATTATTCCTTTTATTATTTGTAATTACTCTTATAATTTTTTGAATTTGTGATTTTATTTCGAAAGTTATTCTTACTTTCAGAAAACAAAAAAATAATCATGAAAAAAACAATACTTCTAACATTAACGCTAATTGCTTTTTTGCAATTAACGTTTGCTCAAAAAACACCAACTCAGCTAAAAAAGAAAATGACCTTGCAGATGCCGAGAAAAGCAGAAGATGAGTTTTCCGGAACCAGGGGAGCGGCTGTTGTATGGAATCCTAAGACAAAACGATATTACGCATCCTACGCCGGCAATGGAGGATTCCCAATGGCCGTTTTTACCAAAAAAGGCAAGCGGGTTAGTAATGATGATCTAACAACGCAAATGGATACAAGGGGGCTTTGGTATAATAAAAACAATAATCAAATTGAAGGGAATGCCTATAGTGATAACGGCTGGTTCTATTACGAATTGGATAAAGAGGGCATTCCTACTACAATTCAAACCATATTTGAAGGAATGTATCAGCCAGATGAGCAGTCCTTTGGCATGTACAATCCTATTGACAATATGGTATTTTTCAAGGGTGAAGATAATCTGGTTTCAATCTATAATCGTGAAACCGGTGAAGAAGCAGATTTACTTTATTTATACAAAGGAGATGATGAGGATGAAATTGATTTCAGCCAATACCGGAGTTCTATTGTCATTGTTGACGGAGAACTTGGATTGCTGAATGATCAGATTATGCAAATTGATTTCTTTTCCGACAAGAACGGTAAGCATACCAGATCAGCTAAATTGCCTGAAGGGACGAAAATCGCTGATTTATTAAGTTTCAGTTATGCCAATGGATATATATGGATCCTGGATGACGAAACACGCTCATGGAATGGATTTAAGCTGTAAATAATACTATCCTTCGCCTCCTCTCAGCCCGTTAATCAATAGTTTAATTGCATTGTCCATTCTGGAAAATGCAAAAATCTTTTTACCCATATCTTTCAATGATGCACCGATATGATACATTTCTTTTTGGTCGATGATTAAAAAACGGTCGTGGTTATTTTTCAGAATTTGAATATCAAGATTACCATACTGATCCGACCATTTTTTGAAATCAAGTTCATTGGTTTTCGTTAGCCTCTCAGTGTATATGGTGGTTTTGACGTTTTTATTCTTTTTCGAAAGCAATGCCAGTGTAGATTCGTCAATATAATTGTCAATCAGGATGTTGGTATTTTTTGCCTTTTTGATGATATCCGATACAAATTTATATGCATCAAAAATCTGTCCGTTAAAGAAAATGCCTTGAGCGGGAATTTTGTCTGCTTTTTCGAGTGCGGTGAAGATCTGCTCTATTTGTGATTCTGTTTTGAACTGTTTTACTTCAATTCCCTCTATTCTTTGAATGATTTGAGCGTAATGAGGCAGTATTTTTCTCATTTTAATAAATGCATGCATAATCTGAATGCTGGTTTGAATAGCAAAATCATTTTTTATAATGGTGGTTAACATGGCTACCCCTTGCTCTGTAAATGCGAAAGGTAGTGAACCGCCTGCTTGTTTTTTTTGTGGTATCACAAATTGTGATACCAGGACATCAAGTTCTTTTTCCGTCAATTCAAACATAAATTCAGGAGAGAAACGTTTCATATTCCTTCTTACTCCCTGCTTCAATGTACGCGTTTCAGTTTGAAACCGTAGCGCCAAATCCCTGTCCAGCATCACTGGCATCCCACGTATAGTGAAAATCTTGTTTTCGATGGAAAAATTCTGATTGTTAAATATTTCCTTCATTTGAATAAATAAGCCTGGCAAACATAAATGAATGCTGGTTCAAAAACAGGGGAAAATGACGGAATAAAGATGGTAAATTTCGCTGCTGTCGCTTGTGAAAAGATATTTTATCTTTTGTTTGTGTTTCTTCTTGTGATAAACACTATCCCAAGAACAATCAGAAACAATACAACCCCATAGGTTGCAGCCATACCATTGTTGTCAAGTCGCATTTGTGCATAGATCTCAATAGGCATAGTCTTTGTGTCTGCTGTATATAATAAGATCGTGGCAACAAATTCTCCGAAAGCATTTATGAAAACAAGCAGGGCTGCCTCAATGATAAACGGGGATATCATCGGAAATGTAATAGATCTCCATGTTTTGACCGGAGAGGCACCCATGGTTTTGGAAGCCTCTTCAAGAGAGGGATCTATTGATTGTAATCCGGCTTTGGTTGCCTGCGTTATGATGGGTAAATTTCTTATCGCATAAGCAACGGGCAGAATCCAGAAGTTCCCCACCAGCACTGAGCTGAAAGAAAACACACTTGGTTCATTAAAACTAAGTATCAGACAGATACCAATCACTGTGCCCGGTATTCCATAAGGAATGGAGGCAACCAGTTCAGTAACTGATTTGAAAATATTTTTTTTCCCTCTGATCAGATTGCCCACTGAAATGCCTACAACTAAACTTATCAGTACACCTGCTAATGAAACCAGTACGGAATTTACAAAAGGCTCAATTAAGTCATACTGTTTGAAAAGTGCCTTATAGTTTTTCAGTGAAAAATTGATTTCATGCGCCATTAAAAAATTGTCAGGAAGAAGCGATATTAAAACAATCGATAGGACGGGAAGCATAATCATCAAGGTAAAAAGAAATGATAGCGCAGAGGAGAGGATGTCTGTTTTTTTATGTGCAGCGAGACTGTTTTTTTTTGCAGTTCCCTTTGATTTTGCTGCTGAAGGAATTTTTTTACTATACCACAAAAAAAACAAGAGAGGAATCAGCGTAATCACAGATAAAACGAGTGCGTAGATTGCAGCAATGGAGTTGTCTCCGTTTATTTTGGCATAGTATATTTCTGTAGTTAAAAATCGGGTAGAACCGCCAAAAATAAATGGTGCTGAAAAAGAAGCCATGCTCGCCATAAAAGTCAGTATGGAAGCTCCAATCAGAGAGGGTCTCAGTTGAGGCAGGATTACTTTAAAAAAAGTAGCTGTCTTGCTTGCACCAAGCATATAAGATGCTTCAACAATGCTATTGTCTGTTGACCGGATGGCGTTGTTGGCAAAAAGATAAAACAAAGGATAAAAAGAGTAGAGATGTACCGTAAGGATTGCCTTCCATCCGGTGAAATGTAGTTCTTTTAATCCTAAAAAACGACTTAACAAACCATTGTCATTCAATAAAAAAAGATACGACATAACCGCTACCATTGGCGGAATGGCAATAGGCAACAGAATCAAAACAGACATCCAGCGTTTGAACCAGATTTTTTTAAAATGTAAAGTATAAGCAAAAAAGGTACCTATTATTCCACTTCCTATGACAGATAAAAGAGAAATCGTCAATGAATTCAAGCAGGCTCCGTAAAGGGATTTGTTTACAAGCTGATGGATACCGCCTGGCACATCGCTACCCATGAGCATCAGCTTGTAAAGTGGATAAATGATATATCCCAACAAAAAGAAAGTTGAAAAAAGAATAACAAATAACTTTAAAGAGGAGTGCTTTATTTTATCCATTATGAAGTGATAATTTTTATGTTCTCTTTCAATACAGAAAATTGAACATCGTCTCCTATGGAATAATGATTTGAGGTCTTTGTCAGTGATATGGATTTATAAACCCTTTCATCTTTTGCAATCAGGTATTCCGTCAGCGTTCCCGTAAACAGTATTTCTTTTATGCTTGCATCAGCCTTCTCCGTTGTTTTTTGAATGACAAGGTGTTCAGGTAATATGCCCATAAATGCGTTCTCGGGAATTTTTTCATTAAACAGGGATAGAGATTCCTTTGATGTAAAAAGATTATACCGACCGACAAACGCTGCAGCAAAAATATTCTGGGGTTGTTGATATATTTCTTCAGGTGTTCCTGATTGCATTACTTTTCCACTGTCCATCAAAAATATATTATCTGATAATGCC
>VERM01000114.1 GCA_018882645.1 Ferruginibacter sp. | reverse complement strand
CAGATTCATTAATAATTGAGAGCTTTTGCTCTACTGTAAAACTGCGTCTTGATTTTGACATAATCCTAAATTTAAGTGACTAAAATGATTTTTCAAAGTAGTCCAAATATTTAGGGGGCTAATACAAATCCTTCCATTCAAACCAAGGCGGAATTACTTACGCTGCTCTTTAATCATAAAGACACCATTAAGTCTTTCGGGGTTAATGACCTTGGTCTGTTTGGTTCATTTGTTACAGGCAAAAACATCAACAAAGACAGCGATGTCGATTTTTTAATTGAATTTTCCCCCAACAAAAAAACCTACGATAATTTCATTGGCCTAACATTCTTTTTGGAAGAACTGCTGGGCAGAAAAATTGAGTTGGTTACCCGCGAATCTCTAAGTCCTTACATTGGGCCGCATATTTTAAAACAAGTTGAACATGTTGGCATCTAATCTGGAACTGGTCAGGCATATTTTTGATGAATGTGTTTTTATTTTAAAACATACATAAGATAAAAAGCAACAAAATATTTTGGATGATAAAGTATTGACAAGAGCACTGGAGCGAAGCATCGAAATTATTGGAGAAGCATCGAAAAAAATTGATGACGAATTTAAATCGTTATATCCTCATATTGAATGGCGGAAAATGTCCGGAACCCGGGATCATCTGATTCATCATTATTTTGGTGTCGATTACGATATCTTATGGGATATAATAGAAAATAAAATTCCCGAGTTACACCATGCCATCGAGGAGATATTGGATGAGCGCAATTAATGCTCAGAGGATTTCATAAACGCCCAAACATCCTCCTCCCAATTCGAACTCAGGCTCATCGGGACTACAAATTCAAGTCAAAGGTCAAAAGGCAAAAGTTATAATTGTTGTCGTTGTTCTCATAGTTGTAATGGTTACCGGAAAAAATATATTGGATTTTTTCCTTCATCTTTTAAGCAACGCAAATAGTTTTTCATTAAGAAAAAAATTATCTCTTCCTACTTTGTGCTTTGTCAAAATACCTGCTTTCACCAAGGTATTTAAATAGCGAATAGCGGTGCTGCGACTGATTTGCAAATCAGTTTGTAAAAACTCAATTTTCGTATAAGGATACTTAAACAGGTTGTTCAGTAAATCCTGGCTATATAATTTAGGATGATTGTTTCTTATCTGATGTTTATACTGTTGCATCAATACTTTAATAACAGTAATAGATACAACAGATTCTGCAGCGGTTTTTTCTACCCCATTCAGCATAAACAAGATCCAATCTTCCCATTTGCCTTTATCTCTAACTTCCTGCAACAAGCGATAATAATCATGCTTGTGTTGTATAATGTAACGACTCAGGTATAATACAGGCAAATGCAACAATCCTTTTAATACGAGATATAAAATATTGATGATACGACCCGTTCGGCCATTTCCATCATAAAAAGGATGTATGCTTTCAAACTGATGATGAATGATAGCCATTTTCACCAGCGGATCCGCATCCATCATATTATCATCGTTAATAAATGTTTCTAAATTTTGCATCAATGTTACAATAGCGTCATAATCCTGTGGGGGTGTATAGACCACTTCACCTGTTTTATCATTCAATAGTTTTGTACCCGGCAGTTTCCGGAAACCCGCGCGATTTTGCTCTACGACCTGCTGTATTTCTAAGATATGATTGTTCGTGAGCAGGTCATATTTCTTTACCAGTTCAAACCCCTTTTTTAATGCAGCCGCATACTGATGCACCTCTTTGGCAGCCGGACTGGCAAATATGTTACTCACTAAATTGCTCTGATATACTTCATCAAAAGTGCTGATAATATTTTCGATGGCTGAACTTTCTCTTGCTTCCCTCAGCGTAAGCGTCTCCAACAAAATGGATTGATTGGGAATACTGGTGATAATGCCCTTCAGTTCAGCCAATGCCCGATGAGCCTGAGATAGCTTCTTTAGAACTGCTTTGGTTTCCAACTCCTGCTTTAAGGGTAATGGCGAAAGAGACATATATTGACTTGTTTTCACCAAATATAAGTCAAAAAATGGACTTTTTGAATTATATTAAAAGGATGCGTATCAAAATATTCTGTTTTAGATTCACCCGCACTCCGAAATCAAAGTAAAAAGGCTATCCAATCCACCAAATCCCCCTCCCACAAATTCGAACTCAGGCTCGTCGGGACTACAAGTGGTTGATTATCTGTAAATAACAACGGATTTTCAACCACTTTTACTTTTACAAAATTTGGCAGATGTGCAGTAAATCTTGCAGTAAAATGATGATTTTTTGATGAGAAAAATACTCACAACCTCACATAATCATACACATCGTGAATTTCCTTCTCCCTGATTCCAAGATAATTTTTGGTGATTGCCGGACTGCTATGATTGAATAACTCCATCAGAAGTATTACTGATTCATTGGAGTAATTATTCAACTTTAAAACCCGGTTCCCCAATGTCTTCCTGAATAGATGTTATCAGGCTATTAGCAGTTGTTTCTGTAATTTATTGCCTTTCTCAAAAAGTCGTTTTACGGACATTGGTATGTATTAACTTAAATACAAAATAGGCAGCTATAACATATCGTTTAAGATAAGGTACAGTACATTAATGATTCTTTCTATTCTTCCGTTGCCATCATGAAAGGGATGTATAGACTCGAATTTATAATGAGCAATTCCGATTTTACAATCTATGATCGATAGTTTTTTGAATAAACAGGCTAGTTGATTTCTCACCTTCAATCTAACGTCCTGTTGATAAACGCCACCAATGGTAAGGCTTCTTTAAATGCCTTACTGATATTCTTATTGAAGTTCTTTTCGCTTAATTCCTGATTGCTTAATGATTTTCTCACTACGAAACTTTTCAATTTCAGATCATCAATCGCGGGATTATTTTCTGCATATCCTTTTGGGGGTCTTGTAAGCATGTTCGAAGTGTCCATTCCTTCAGGAAAAGTTTTTTTAAAGGAAGATTTGTTAATCAAATTTTTCCATTCCTTCCAGTTGTAATCAATTTCCTGTCTGATATTGTTCAGCAATTCCGGTTCGGGCATCCATACGCCTGCTGCAAGAAAACTTTTTCCGGGTTCGATATGCAGATAGTAACCCGCACCGCCGCCGTTTTTTCCTCTTTGATTAAAATAGGCTCCGAAGTTGGTTTTATAAGGAGCTTTGTTTTTGCTGAAGCGAACATCTCTGTTGATTCTGAAAATACATTGTTTCCCTTTTAATGTTGCAATAGATGCATCAAAAATGCTGATCTCTTTTATGAGATCATCAACAAAGTCAACATATTCTGTTCGGATTGTTTCATATTCTTTGCGATGCAAATCAAACCATTGCTTATTGTTGTTCTTATGTAATCGGGTTAAAAATTTTATCAATAATGTATTAATCATAAAGGTGGGTGTTTTATTAAAAAAATAGGAACCGGATGATTCCGATTCCTATAGTATATAAATCAAGCAAGCTTACTTTACTTTGCTCCAGTTTTCTCCGCTTTTGATTCGATACAGTGTCATTTCACTTACGTCGTATTTTTCTGCGAGTTGCTTATAGGTTAATTTTCTTTTCGGGTTTTTTATGGCATCTTTAATCGCTTTTACCTGAGTGGCTTTAAGCTTGAGGCCTTCTGTTTTGCTAGCCTGTCTTTTTTTATAGGCAATTTTCAGTGGACTTCCCTGCTGGTGCTGACCCACTTCTTCCTGTGTGGCCCACTTCAGATTTTTGGATGTATTGTCATTTTTTTTATGATTGACATGAATTACATATTTATGTTTCGGAGATTTTTTATTACAAAATAATTTCGCCACTTCTCGATGAATGTATATGGTGCCGTTTCCATTTTCGACATGAAGGTTCAACGTTCGGTATCCGGAAGTAAGCGATCCGTTCAAAAGCTTTCCATCTTCGGTAAGAGATTGTTCATAACTTGCCGCACGCCCATGATTGGATACGGCATATTTTTTTCTTAGATTTTTGGAACCCGCAAATTGCATTTGCTTCCAAACTTCTCCCGGAATTTTTTTAATCATCGCAGTTTGATTTTTTATTTTGGTAAATCTCACCGATTAATAAATCGGGGCAACATGTTTGAACTACTATAAATATAAACCAAAATAATTATTAACCGGGCAATAATTTTAAAAATTCTTCTTCATCGATAATTTTAATGGAAGGGATTTTCTTTGCTTTTTCCAGTTTGCTGCCAGCATCCTCGCCCGTAACCAGGTAGTTGAGTTTGCTGCTTACCCCGCCTAAGATCTTTCCTCCGTTCTTTTCTACCCGCTCCTCTGCCTCGGCTCTTTTGAGCCGTGAAAGGGTGCCGGTGAAAAGAAAAGTACGGCCGCTGAGTTCACCTTTGACAATGGCAGGCGTAGTGTTATGTAATTGAATGCCAAGCCTTTCGAGCTTTCTCAGCATTTCAACATTGTCATTGTTACGAAAAAAATCATAGATGCTTCCCGCCACCTTCACGCCCACATCCTCCAGCTCCTGCAGTTGTCCCTGACTAAATTCAGCAAATTCAAATATGCTCTTTACTTTTTGTGCCAGCGTTTTGGCCGTGGTTTCGCCCACATAGCGTATGCCCAACGCATATATCAGCCGGTGCAATGGCTGTTCTTTACTTTTTTCAATAGCCTGCTTCAGGTTGGAAATAGATTTTTCACCAAATCCTTCCAGGTTTTTGAGTTTTGAGTAATCGACCTCATATATCGACGGTATATCTGTGATCAGTCTCATTTCAAAAAACTTACGGAGATTGGCCTCACCCAGACTTCTAATATCCATTGCATCTTTGCTTACAAAATGGATGATGCGCTCTACCACTTGTGCTTTACAATTTATATTGGTACAGCGCCATACGGCTTCTTCTTCCGGCTTGAATAAAATATGATGACAAACGGGACATTTTTCCGGGAAATGAATATGTTTTTCTTCGCCGGTGCGCAGTGCTGTCAGTGACTTCACAATTTGCGGGATCACATCTCCGCTGCGTTCAATCAGAATCTGATCGCCGAGCTTCAAATCTTTTTCCTTGATGTAATCTTCATTGTGAATGGAGATGCTGCTTACGGTTACGCCGCCTACATGTACGGGTTGTATCTTGGCTACAGGCGTTACTGCTCCGGTACGGCCCACCTGATATTCTACTGATAATAATTTGCTGGTGGCCTGCCTGGCTTTGAATTTGAAGGCAATGGCCCAGCGGGGATGATGAGAGGTCATCCCCAGTTTTTCCTGAAGTTCAAGATTGTTGACTTTAATCACCATGCCGTCTATTTCATAGGGAAGGTCATCTCTCTGTTTTTCAAAATCCATCACCACTTTAATCACTTCGTTAATACCTTTGACGACTTTCATTTCTTTCGTTGGGCTTCTGAAACCCATATCCCACAATAGTTTCAGCATTTCTGAATGTGTATGTATATCTTCTTGGTTGTCTTTTTTGGCGGAGGAAATAAAACTCACATGATAGAGGAATCCTTCGAGATTTCTTTTACTTACGATGCTCGGGTCTTTCATGCGTAAGGAGCCTGCTGCGGCATTTCGTGGATTTGCCAGCGGGGGAAGGCCCTCTTCCATCAATGTGTCGTTGTACTTTTTAAAATTAATCTTGTTCATCAGTACCTCTCCTCTGATTTCAATCTGGCTGATGTGATGCTTTTCAAATGCGGCAGACAGCGGAATGGATTTGATTTGTTTGATATTTGGAGTGATATCATCCCCTGTTTCTCCATCCCCACGCGTAACACCGCGGACCAGCATATCAT
>VERM01000113.1 GCA_018882645.1 Ferruginibacter sp. | reverse complement strand
CCTTTACGTGGTGTTGGATTTCTCGAAGCCCATCGGTAATCAAATGAATACTTTTTGTTCGACTTTCTACAATTTCTTTTTTGTAAGCAGGGGTCCACTTTTTGTCAACTACACCGGCACCAGCCAAATGTATTATATAGTCCGCCTGTAGTAAGGCATTCCGTTCAATCTGATTGTTTTTAATGTCCCAATGAGCATATTGGATGCCCGTTTCATTTTTTCTGTTTTTATCCCTTGTCAGCACAATTACCCCATAGCCTTGATGTACAAGCAATTGGGTAAGGGCTTTTCCAACAAGTCCAGTTCCTCCACTGATAATTACTGTAGGCATTACAAGGATTTGAAATAGAACAATTAATTTATTAAAATGTTTGCTCAAATACAGAAAGTTTTTGTTGTAATTTTATCATACTGAATCATTTTTATGCTTGTTAATTTTAGGTCGAGATATTGTATTGTGCTTGTTACATTTATTTTGATATTTTCCCAATCCATCTATGCTCAAAATATGATTTCATCTGAAATCAACAGTAGAGATAATAGCAGTATCCACTTTGAAATTCTGGGAAAGTATAAAGGGTATGTATTTATTTATAAAAATATTTCCAGAGATCATTATCTCGTGAAATATGATGACTCAATGCGAATTGTTGAAACGATTCAATTGGATTTTATTCCTGAAAAAGTTTTTAATCTTGATTTTATTTCCTACCCTAATAAGTTTCATGTCATTTATCAATACCAGCGAAACAATATTGTTTATTGCAATGCGGTAAAGTTGACACCCGATGGTATTAAATCGGGAGAAATTCTTCTACTGGATACAACAAAAGTTGGATACTTCGCAGATAATAAGATATACAGCACAACTTTCAGTGAAGACAAAAAAAGAATTTTAGTCTACAAGCAAAACATCAGAAATGGAACCATTACCATTGCCAGTAAAGTGTTTGATGACGAACTTTTTTTACAGGATAGTGCAAGGCAAGTATTTGATTATGATGATAGAAGTGAATTGTATAGTGGTCTTTCAATAGATAACGAGGGCAATCTTGTGTATGCCAAATCCACTGAAATTGCCAGGGGGAAGGATGGTGTTTTGGATATTTTTATGCGTAAGCATAAAGTGGATTCATTATTCATTCGCCAAATACCATTGACGAAGAAATATTCCGAGGATGTATTTATCAAAGCTGATAACATCAATAAGAGGTTTGTACTTTGTGCATTCTGTTATACCAGCCGAAAGCGATACCTGGATGGATTGTTTTCGGCTTCATTTAGCGTTGATAATATTAATGCTGTAAATACAGCATATAACAGATTTTCTGATTCATTGAGGAATCCCAATAATGCGGACTACAAATACTCTTTTGACTATGCCAATCTTGCGATTAAGAACCTGATTCTTAAAAAAAATGGCGGATTTATTGTTTTGTCAGAAGATTACTACAATGAAAATATAGCAATGGGCAATGGCTGGAACCGAGGAATGTTTAACACTATGCCTTTCTTCAATATGCAGGATTATTATTTATTTAATCAGTATTATGGATACATGCCTTTCAATAATACCGGATTCAACCAGAGTATTAGGTACTATAGTAATGACATTGTTGTTGCCAATATCGACAGTGCGTTAAATCTGTCCTGGAATACCATTATAAGAAAAAAACAATTGGATGTAGATAATCAAAATTTTCTTTCATATTCAACATTAAATGCAGGCAGCGAATTGCGCTTCTTTTTTCTGGAACGTGATCGTACGAGACAGACCATATCCAGTCAGGGGCTTTTCCCTGATGGCGAATTACGAAGATACCCCACCATTAAAGGTACGGATAGTCGATATGAATTTATGCCTCGTCTTGCTAAGCAGGTCGGTTCAGCTACAATCATAGTTCCTTTTTTGTATTTAGGTAAAATAGGATTTGCCAAAATTGAATATTGAATAGTCCTGTTGATTTATCCTGAATGACCAACAATTTTGTCAAATAAATCATTTCAATTGTGCTTAATTTTACCAAATGATTGGCACATTCAAATCTAATATTCCATATAATTATTTTCTGCTTTTCATCTATGGGTTTTTACTCTATTTGCCTATGTTTATACGTCCTGTGGTTCCAATACCCGATGGATCGGACGGAGTATTGTATGTTGCATTGATTAAGATGCTCTCTTTTGCCAACCACAGTTATTCATTCATTTACAGTTTGATTGCTTTTGCTTTGTTATTCATTCAGGCAATGATGTTGAACAAATTGGCAAATCATCAAAGAATGCATACCAAGTCCAGTTATCTTACCGGGATGAGCTATATGTTGCTTACTTCAACTTTCATGAGCTGGTATGGTTTGCATGCGTCATTAATCTCTGCCAGCATACTTATTTGGATTGTATCCAAGCTTTGTAATCTTCAGAATAATTCCAATGCCAAACCCAATCTTTTCAATATTGGTTTATTGATGGGTTTTTCAACATTTTTTTATTTCCCTTCCATTGCTTTTTTCATGATGGTGCTCGTTGGCATTACAATATTAAGGCCGTTCAAAATTGCGGAATGGATAATCGTCTTTTTAGGTCTGATTACGCCGTATTATTTTTTATTTTCCTTCAGTTTTATTTTTGGAAAAAGTTTAATTGACCTCACTCCCATGTTTTCAATCGGTATTCCCGTCGTACTCATTTCCAGAAATGAATATATCGCACTATCTCTGATGGTGATAGCAGTTATTCTCGGTATATACTGGGTTCAACAGAATATGCGTAGGTTATTGATTCAATCCAGAAAAACATGGACAATACTATATGTTTTCTTGTTGATTGCTCTTCTTGTTCCTTTTTTAAGTAAAACAACAGGCTTTTACAATTGGAGAATCGCAGCAATTCCTTTTTCAGCCTTCTCAGCATCGTTTTTTCTTTTTCCACCGGTGAAGTGGGTGTCTCATTTGATTCATTGGAGTATTGTATGCATTACTGCATATATGGGGTATCAATATATTTTACATTAACTGAATTGTTTTACTAATTTCGCAGTACCATATTGCGAATGGCATCTTGCTATTCTTTTTTTAAAATCAATAAAGCATAAGAATTCGTATGAAGTTTGGTGTAGTGGTTTTCCCCGGATCCAATTGTGACAGAGACATGATTGAGGCTCTTCAAGATGATCTCAAACAGGAAGTCATCCCTTTATGGCATAAGGATAGTGATATTCGAAACTTTCATACGGATGACTGTATTGTCTTACCGGGCGGGTTTAGTTACGGTGACTATCTTCGTTGTGGTGCCATTGCCAGATTCAGTCCGATGATGGAATCTGTAATTGATTTCGCCGGCAGGGGAGGTAAGGTTTTAGGAGTTTGTAACGGATTCCAAATTCTTTGTGAAAGCGGTCTTTTGCCGGGCGTATTGCTCAAAAATGCCAATCAAAAGTTTATTTGTAAGAATGTATTTATTAAAAACCCTGAGAATAAAGGAAAGACAATGAAAGTTCCTATTGCACATGGCGAGGGCAGGTTTTATGCTGAAGCAGGCATTGTCAAAACTCTTTTTAAGAACAATCAGGTATTATATCAATATTGCGACGAGTTTGGTGAGATAAGTGAAAAATCTAATCCAAATGGCGCTTCCGAGCATATCGCCGGAATTTGCAATAGCACAAGGAATGTTTTTGGAATGATGCCGCATCCCGAAAGGGCCTGCAATAAGGATCTGGGTAACCTTGATGGGCTTACTGTTTTCAGTGATTTATTTGGCTTGAACTGATAAAGTTTAACATATTTTCAAGTTATTTTATTTTGTAAAATTATATTTTTATAAATTCAGTTATCCCGAATCGCAATCCAACTATTTATGATGATTAAAAGAATTCCAATTATTGCTATTTTGCTTTTTTTTGTAAGCATTAAGTCTTATTCTCAATTAGAGAACCCGGTTAGGTGGAATTTCTCGGCTCAAAAAATTGGGGCTAAAAAATATCAGATACACCTTACTGCAACCCTACAGTCCGGATGGCATGTGTATGCACAGAATGCCGGGGAAGGCCCCGTATCTACGAGCATTGTCTTTAGTCCGAATCCATTGTTAAAATATGATAACATCTTTCAGGAAAAAGGAAAGCTGGAGACAAAGTATGATCCTAATTTCAAATCTACATTGAGATTTTACAGTAATACTGTCGACTTTGTCTCAAATATAACTTCCAAATCCAACGCAAGTACTGTCTTAAACGGAGTAGTCAAATTTATGGTCTGTAATGATCAAAAATGTTTACCCCCTAAAGAAATTCCTTTTAAAATCACATTGGCCGGTAAATAAATAATACTTTCGCATTGTCTTTTGCAGAAATGTTTATGCGAAAATTATTTACTTTATTTTTATTTCTTTATAGTCTAGCTGTTCAAGCTCAGGATTCTCCTGTTGTCAAATGGTCTGTTCTTTCAACCGAGATGGTTGATTCTCTTCATTATAAAATAAAATTGCTTGGTGAGATAAGACAGGGTTGGCATGTATATGCTAAAGACAGTATTGATCAAATAAATGCTCCTGCTGTAAGTGTGGATGATGATTCCGTTCAATTGGGTTCATTAGATATACTATCCGCAGCGCTGAGTTATACCGATCCGGTGTTTGATAATCAGAAAAAAAATATTTTCAAAGAACGTATTGAAATCATTCAACTCATCCATCTCAGAACCATACAAGGTCAATTAAAATTTAAACTTAATTATTTTACGGGAACCAAACAGGATTTTATTCCTGAAGAAATTTTTTTGGATATTGTTCTAAGAGACGATCTTCAGTCAAAAGGACCTGCCAGAATCCTGATTCCTTCTATCGATTTAAAGAATCCGATTCTTGATTGTGGGTCTGTGCCTGCCACAAAAAACAAAGGATTATTGAGTATTTTCTTTTTAGGAGTTTTAGCCGGATTGTTGGCTTTGATTACTCCATGTGTATTCCCAATGATTCCGCTAACCGTTTCTTTTTTCATAAAAAAATCAACAACCCGAAAAGATGCTATTCGCAATGCATCTATGTATGGTTTGTTTATTTTAATCATTTACATTCTACTCAGTCTTCCTTTTCATTTTTTGGATAATCTAAATCCCGAATTGCTGAATAATATTTCTACAAATACCTATTTGAACATCATTTTTTTTGCTGTGTTCATTTTCTTTGCTTTCTCTTTTTTTGGATTTTACGAAATTGGATTGCCTTCATCATTTTCCACAGGAGCCGATAAGAAAGCAGGAACAGGAAATCAATTGGGGATTTTTTTCATGGCTTTAACGCTTGCATTGGTTTCTTTTTCATGTACCGGCCCTATCTTGGGATCTTTACTCGTAGGGTCGCTTTCGACCAATGGCGGTGCAATACAACTTACAGCCGGTATGGCAGGATTTGGATTGGCATTGGCTCTTCCGTTTACCTTATTGGCTTTTTTCCCTAAAATTTTGCATTCATTTCCCAAATCCGGAGGTTGGCTCAACACGGTAAAGATTGTATTTGGATTTCTTGAATTGGGATTAGCATTTAAGTTTCTTTCCAATGCCGATATGGCCGATCACTGGGGGATTTTAAAAAGAGAAATTTTTATCGCTATTTGGGTGTTGACAAGTGCAGCAATCAGTTTGTATTTATTTGGATGGATAAAATTCAAATCTGATTCATCGGTTCAAAAAATATCACTCATCAGGAAGTTTTTTGGAATATTTTTTGGGTCAATTGCTATTTATCTGACACCGGGCTTGACATCTACCAAAT
>VERM01000112.1 GCA_018882645.1 Ferruginibacter sp. | reverse complement strand
ATCATCCACGTCGAAACGGCAGAAGAAAGAATGGCAATGGATCTGATAAACAATTCGGAATCCAAAATAAGATTAAATGTAGTTAATCTGATCATCCATCCAACCATGGGAGGGTGATCAAAATAATTCCACTGCAAATCTTGTGCATACATTCGGTAATACACTTCATCATTGCCCAGACCTATAATAGAGGCAATTGCAATCCTTATGATTGTTGCAATGAAAATGAGTTGTATTGTTTTTCTTTTGAAATTCAAAAATGAATTTTTATGATGTACTGAGATCTGTTTCTACAATGTAATCGGTTTTTTGTACCCTATTTTTTCAGAAATCTGTATCGTTATTACTGCAATCAAAGTTCCTAAAATCGCTCCACATAAAACATCTGTGAGAAAATGCTGGCCGAGATAAATCCTGGAATAGCCGGCTAAAGATGCCAGTAAAAGATATACAAGCTGCAACAATTTCTTATTGGTAAAACAAGCCAATACGGTAGCCAGAGCAAAAGCTGTTGTGGTATGTCCGGATGGAAAACTATATGCACCGGCTATATGTACGCCCTCGAGATACTTATTATATTGTTCTGGTGTAAAAAAAGAAATTGGCCTTGGACTATTGATAAAATGTTTGACCAGTTGAGCCAGCAAGCCGGAAACAATATATGAAACCATTAAAACCATTGAGAGCCGCTGGGTTTTGATAAATAAAAACAAAATGACGCAAAGCAAAACCGCAAAAATCCCATCTCCTATAAAAGTAAACCCTGCAAAAAATACATCGAGTGGTTTATTGTGAATACTGTTTAGCATCAAAAAAGAACCGGCATGTCCTCTGGCCATCAAAAAAATCAAAAAAAACAAAAGCATTAGAGAGAGACAAACAAAATAAAAATGTGATAAGTGGAATTTCAGGGACTTTCTGTTCATAATTTTACCTAAAACCAATATTGTTTAATATCCGGCAATATTGAATCATTCTCATTTAACGCAAATTAGTGTATAATATTTGTAAACAGAAAAAACCAATAGCCTAAACAATCCTGATATTTAGGTGTTATATATTACCACTCACAACAAACCATTAAATAATGAGCAAATTTTACTGCACTTTTCTATTCGTTCTCCTTGGATTTTACAGCACCCATTCCTTAGCGCAAAATACTGCTAGTATCAGTGGAACCATTGTTGACAAAAACAGCCAACAGCTTTTAACAGGCATCTCCATAGTATTAGAGCCGGGAAAACAATCGGCCGTATCTGATTCAACCGGATTTTTTCGAATAAGCAACATCAAGCCCGGGAGTTATTCCATCAATTTCAGTGCAGTTAGCTACATTCCAAAAAGCCTTTCCAATGTAGTAATAACAACTGGAAATGAAAATACTTTGTCTGTTGAACTTGAACGTTCCAGTCAACAACTTGGAGAAGTGATTATAACCGGGAAACGCAATACGGTAAAGGCTGCTACATTAGAAAATCCTTTGAGTGTACAGCGGCTGACCACTGAAGATATCAAGGCCAATCCGGGAGGGAACTTTGATATCAGCAAAGTGATTCAATCCCTTCCCGGTGTTGGTGGCGGTGCGGCAGGCGGCAGCTTCAGAAATGATATCATCATCCGTGGCGGCGCACCAAGTGAAAACGTATTTTATCTCGATGGTATTGAAGTGCCAATCATCAACCACTTCAGTACACAAGGCAGCGGCGGCGGACCACAAGGCATCCTCAATGTCAGCTTTATTGAAGATGTAAAGCTCAGTACTTCTGCTTTTGATGCCCGCTATGACAATACACTCAGCAGCGTTTTTCAATTCAAACAGAAAACAGGCAACAGCAATCGCATACAGGGCAACGTTAGATTGAGCGCTACGGAGCTGGCAGCAACCTTTGAAGGGCCTATCAGCAAAAAGACAACTTTTCTGGCCTCTGCACGCAGGAGTTACCTGCAGTTATTGTTTCAGGCAATAGACCTTCCGATCAGACCAAATTATTGGGATTTTCAGTTTAAAACCACCACCAGAATAGACAACAAAACAACCCTCAACGTACTCGGCATTGGCGCGATTGACGAATTTCGATTTGCTGCTCCCAAAACATCCACACCCGATAAATTATACGCTATCAACAGTAATCCCATTATCAATCAAAACAGCTATAGTATTGGGGCTTCTCTCAAAAGACTTATCAGCAAAGGCTACTGGAGCCTGGCAATCAGCAGAAATACGCTGGATAACACTGCTATAAAATATGAAGACAATGAAAATCCGGATGAGAATAAAGTGACCCTGAACATTCGAAGCAACGAAACAGAAAATAAATTGCGTTTCGATGTTACCAAAAATCTGGACGACTGGAAATTAAGCTATGGTGTCGTCGCGCAATATGTTGAATTTGACAACAATTTTTCACAACTCGTTCGTCCGGCTATTACAGATGGATTCGGAAATACCATTCAGGATGAAATAAAATTCAATACCAATATTGGCACCAATTTTTTACGTTATGGAGGATTCATTCAAGCGGGAACAAGAATACTGAATAATAAACTGGGAATTAATGCCGGATTGAGAGCCGATGCAAATACATTAAAAAACAGTGATAATAATTTACTCAATCAATTGAGTCCGCGTATCAGTCTGAGCTATGCCATTACAGACAAATGGAATGCAAGCGCCAGTTATGGCATATACTACAGACTCCCTTCTTACACCCAACTCGCGTTTACGGATACACGAAACGGAAACAACATAGCTAATCCCGGCAAGTACATCAGAAGCATTCACTACGTTTCCGGAGTTGAATTTTTACCCAACAGCGCCACACGTTTTACGCTAGAAGGTTTTTATAAACAATACAGCAATTACCCTGTAAGTGTAAATGACGGAATCAGTCTGGCCAACAAAGGCACTGAATTTGGCGCCATTGGTAATGAGCCCATTCAGCAAAATGGAAAAGGACGTGCATTCGGATTTGAATTTTTTGCGCAGCAAAAACTTACGAAAAGAATTTTTGGAGTATTCAGTTATACCTGGTACCGAAGCGAGTTTACCACATCAAAAGGCGTTTATGCTCCTGCAAGCTGGGACAACAGACATCTCGTAAGCCTGACGATGGGATACAAATTCAATAACAACTGGGAGCTGGGTCTGAAATTCCGCTATCAGGGAGAAGCACCATTTACCCCTTATGATTTAGAACAAAGCCGATTAAATTTCCTTACGCTGGGAACAGGCATCTTTAATAATGCATTGGTGAATACACAAAGACTACCGGCCTTTCATGCAGGCGATATTCGTATTGATAAAAAATGGAACTATAAAAAAGTTACACTCGACTTATTTTTAGACATTACCAATTTTTATGGGTCCAAAA
This sequence comes from Ferruginibacter sp., assembly GCA_018882645.1. Taxonomy (GTDB): domain Bacteria; phylum Bacteroidota; class Bacteroidia; order Chitinophagales; family Chitinophagaceae; genus Ferruginibacter. Next base: position 2,417 of record VERM01000112.1, on the reverse strand, counting down.
GTTCAGGAATACCTCAATACACCTTTAAAAGAAATGCAGACAATACCGATTTTGTAAGCATCAATCGTCAGCCAATTAAAAAAGACGGCAGTAATGCCATACCGGTGATACTGGAAAATATAGGAGGGACGGTACTGCCTACAATTGGATTTATTGTGGAGTTTTAGAAGCTAGAGGAGTATGAGTATTCTAATCGCCGCTTGTGAAAACACAAGGCGGCGGCATTCAGTATCGCATGTTTAATTTTTAACCCACGGTTTAATTTTTAGCCCACGGTTTAAACCGTGGGCTAATCGTTTAGGATTACATATTTATTTTAGTCCATGATTTTTTTCCCCACGGTTTAAACCGTGAGGAAAAAATCATGAAACCCTCCACCCCATACTTTTCAATACCCCATTTTCATATTCAAATTCAGCTCTGCGATTACCCTTGCTGTGTGTATAGTACCAGTCCATCCATTCAACACAAGTTTCAACAACCACAAAGTTTTCAAATCCGGCTTCGCTCTCCTCCATAGTATAAGCAAAGTTCTCAAGATATTTATTCTCACTGGAAGCAACTCCCTCTATCCTCGTTCCGGGACCCTCCGGCGACAAATAACATCTTCTGCTGGGATGTTTCGTTTTTGCCCAATGCTCCGCACATAAAGCATCACGGTGATGTATAGCCGTTTCCCCAAACAGCCTTATCTGCGATCTGTTTGTCGGATCATGCGCCAGCCAGGATAAATGGCCTGATTGTTGAATCGCATTTAATTTTTCACTACGGATATCGGTATGAAAAAAAACTTTTCTATCCGCAACTTCCACCCGCCTTAAGGTGACCGTCTGCATAAAAGACTTACCATCAACCGCATTGCCTACTACCACATTCCGCATGGCACTGCGCCTGTCTCCCGCTCCGTATGACAATAACTTCCAGCACAATTCCTCCACAAATTTTAAATCATCCGTCTGTTCCGTTTCAAAAGCAATCATAATATATTCCCCTATTTAGTTTAATAAATATATATGGCTCAATATTAACAAAATATCAGCTTCTTGAATAAATATTCGGATGAAAAAACATAACTTCCATATAATTTGTTACTCAAATTAAGTTTAATATTTGAGGAGTTTAGATGTTCAGAATAGATCATTTATACAAACCATAAACCACCTAAACCCCTAAACTACTCAACTAAAAAAGTAGCCAAGCTCGTACGTTCAAATTAAAAAATATATGGACAAAAAAGATCTTTTTAAACAACAAGGTTACCTGATTCTTGAAAATTTTAACTCCCCCGAACAATGCGATGCATTGATGAAAAGAGGTATGGAGCTTGCCGAAAAGTATGACTATAAAGGACATGCATCTGTTTTTCAAACAACAGAACAAACCAAAACAAGCGACGATTATTTTCTGGAATCGGGCGATAAGATTTCTTTCTTCTTTGAAAAAGACGCATTTGACAATAGCGGACAGCTGAAAAATTCTTTGTTTAAATCTTTGAATAAAATCGGGCATGCTCTGCATGATCTTGATCCGGTTTTCAACGAGTTTTCCCGTTCACCGCAGTTAAAAAAACTGGCCAAAGAGCTCGGTCTGGATGAATATGTGATTATTCAAAGTATGCTCATTCTCAAACATGCAAAAATTGGAGGCATTGTAGATGTCCACCAGGATTCATCCTTTTTATATACAGAACCCGAGTCCTGCATTGGCTTCTGGTTTGCACTGGAAGATGCCAACACAGAAAACGGTTGCCTTTGGGCAAAACCCGGCGGACACAGTACTTCGCTTCGTTCCTGGTTCAGAAGAAAACATGGTGGGGGCACCGAAATGCACATGATGAATGATGTACCTTATTCCATGGAAGGCATGATTCCGCTTGAAGTGAAAAAAGGCACTTGTATTGTCCTGCATGGATTACTTCCCCATTACAGTCTGCCCAACACCAGCGGAAAATCCCGCCAGGCTTATGCCATACATACCATCGACAGCAAGGCAGATTATCCAAAACAAAACTGGCTCCAACGAAACTTATCCGAGTTAAAAGGTTTTAATTAATACAGCTAACATGCAAATAAAATATAGTTGCTCCTATTGGGGGAACGATCATTTTTCTCCCAAAGAATTTATTGAAAATGTGCATCTCTCAGGATACAATGGCGCTGAGCTTTTTCTCCAACCGCCTGATCAAATCACCAAAGATTTTATGGAGGCCATTGATACATTGAGAATCATCAATCCGGACTTTTATCTTATCTCAATGCAAATAATCTTTCCGGCTATAGAGTCTGTTGACACTTACATAGCCAGGATGGTGAAAAATCTCGCTGCCGTAGCTGAACTGAATCCCTTATTTATCAATTCCCATACAGGCAAGGATCATTTTTCATTTGATGACAACTGCAGGGTGATTGAAGCATGAT
>VERM01000460.1 GCA_018882645.1 Ferruginibacter sp. | reverse complement strand
GGATTGGATATTACAAGTTACCGGAAATTCACGATTATGCCTTGAACAAGTATGGATTCCCGTCTTATATGCAGTTCATTACAGATCTTAGATATAATTTTTCCGGATTTTTGAAAGGGTGGCAGGCACAGATGATCTATTTTTATAAAAAGGGAGTAGGAAATACGTTTAATGACCCGAAGTATTTTATTAACAAAGTAAATATGGGACATTTCAATCTAATAATGAATTTCTATTTTTAATCACCCCACCCCTTTTGTGATGAAAGTCACAAAAAGAAAATAAAAAGAGAGACATCTTACATTAAAACCAGCAAAAATGAAAGAGAAAGGCAGCAAAAGAAGAAGTTTTTTAAAAAATGCAGCGTTGCTATCATGGACTCTTCCAGTATCTATAACAAATGATGCTCTTTCAGTTTTTGGAGAAGAAAAAATACTGAAACATGAAGCTTCTAATGAGCAAACCAATAATAGTTTCACAATACTTATCACTTCTGATATTCACGCTCAATTACATACCCACGATGAATTTTTTTGGGAAAATGAGAAAGCGATTTATAAGAAAAGAGGAGGTTTGGCAGTATTGAAAACAATGATTAATAGCTTTCGTGCAAAAAATCCGAATATAATTTTATACGATGGCGGAGATTTTTTTCATGGACATGGAGTTGCATCCCTCTCAGAAGGAGAAGCATTGATTCCGTTGATTAATGAATTTAATTACGATTTGATACTTCCAGGAAATTGGGAAGTAGTGTACAAAAAGAAAAAAATGCTGTATGACATGGGCCATGCCACCGCAGCAAAAATTTGTGCCAATATGTGGCATAAAACAAGCGATTCAGATAATGGAACCCTCATTTACCCACCCTATTGGATAAAATACATAGCAGGTGCCAAGGTAGGATTTATCGGTTATACAGATCACCTGGTACCTAAAAGACAGTCACCGGCTTACAGTGAAGGAATCCGGTTTACACATGCAACAGAAAATATTGCCAAATACATCAAATACTTGAAAGAGACTGAAAATTGTGGAATCATCTTTATTGTAACACACATGGGATTAGCCCAACAGGTAGGATTGGCAAATGATCCTGCAGTATCAGGAGCAGATTGTATCATAGGGGCTGATACTCATGAGAGAGTTCGGGAACCTATTCAGGGAAAATATACTAAAGTGGTAGAATGTGGCGCATTTGGTTCATTTCTGGGGAAATTGGATGTGCAAGTAAAGGATGGTAAAATGGCCTCACTCCAATACCAGTTGTTGGATGTAGACCCAAAAAAATTTCCAGCAGACCCCAAAATGCTGGAGCTTGTTGAAAAAGCTTCTCAACCCTACCAAAAAGAATTAAAACAAATTATTGGTTATACAT
>VERM01000111.1 GCA_018882645.1 Ferruginibacter sp. | reverse complement strand
GTTATGACAGGTGCGGTGCCCGGTGCTATTACAAAAGACGCAGTAACCGATTGGTTTGTGGCATCTGCTGCGGATCCGGTAATTACTATATTATAAGTTCCAGGAGTCAGATTGTCTGTATTGTTTAAAGTTATGGAAGTGCTGTTTCCAGGATTAACGGGATTTTGGGAAAATGAAACATTGGTGCCTGCAGGATTTCCGTTGGCACTTAATGTTATTGGGTTTGAGAATCCTGAAAGAGAGTTGGTATTTATTGTAGCAGAAGCGGAGGATGATCCGCAGATAACATTCGTGGGATTGATGTTAGTGAAACTAAAAGTTGGTGACACGGATGAAATGGTAAAATTTCCATTGGAAATATCAAAATAAACATTATCGACAGCCTCAATTTTTATTCTAGCTTTAGTGGTTGGTATATTTGGTATGGTTACGGATTCAGATCCATCGTTCGGAGTGGATGCAAGAATAATAGTAGGATAAGTAAAGCCCCCGTCAGTTGACAAAGATATTTTTACATTACTGGTACTTATCGGAGCAGCATTTGTTCCGGCAACATTCCATGTCACCGTTTGGGTGGAATTGCCTGGCCAGGATTCCCCTCCGTTCGGGATTTTAACAATAAATGGACCCGTGCCGGTGATTGCGTTTACTTGAAAATTATTCAAGAAGCCCGATTGGCATCCGCTTCCACCGGATACAACACCGCCTCCACCGCCTCGGTTATCCCTTACCGTTAGTCTGAATTTAATTGCTCTTCCTACTTTTGGAAGCGTTTCTCCTTTTAACCCTTCAACGACCGGTGTAGGGGTTGATGGCAGATAATTTGCAATAATTCTTTCGATTGTTGGGAAGGTTCTACTGCCTGTTGTTTTGGGAATACGTGATTTAAACATAGGGGAAGATGTGTTATTCGCTCCGCTGCTCCAGTTTCCGGCAGGGCCTAAATCCCATTCTTCCCAGCTGTATGTAATAGCATCTCCATCGTCATCGGTTGCGGTAGCATTCAATGTAAAAGGGGTATTTAATGGGATGTTAGCATTATTATTACTCATGCCGGTAATTCTTGGCGGTGTATTTCCTGTGGAAGAAATCAAGCCACAGGATCCTGAAGGAGATTCAATATTGCTGATGATTTCATCAAAGCTGATAGCGTGAAAATAGGGGTTACTATTGGGCTGGATATCATCACTTCCGCAAAGTCCGGCATAAGCCATGATGGAAGTTCCTCCCCCCACTTCATAAGCACTGTTACCATCTCTTTCAGAACCGCATCCGCTGGAAGATGTATTGAAAGAGTGAGAGGCGCCAAATTGATGTCCCATTTCATGGGCAACATAATCGATGTCATAACTGTCGCCTAATGGGGAAGGATTGCCTGTAATGCCATTCCCTTTCTGCCCTTGAATACATACTACTCCAAGTCCGGCCAGTCCACCTCCACCCGTACTGAAAGTATGGCCGATATCATAATTTGCAGATCCAATATTGTTGTCTATGACGGTTTGACTTTCATTAATTAAAGTATTGGCATCATTATTTCCTTTGAATGGATCCGTATTTTTATTGAGATACTCAATCTTGTCGTTATCGACAACAAGTATCAATCTGATGGCCAGTTCATTTTCATAAACACCAACTACCCTGTTGACTGTAGTCACAATAGCTGCATGTAAAAGTGCAGGTGTTGTGCCTCCAACTGCTACGGCATATTCTCCGGTACATGCTACTGCCAATCTGTATGTTGTGAGTTCGGTTCCTCTGCAAGATGCTGCAGTTGTGCCGCTGGGTCTTTTTTGTAAACCAGTTTCCTTTACCACACAGGAAAAGCCGGTTTGTCTCTGATTGTCCAGTCGGCTATAACTAATATGGTATTGATTGTTCCCTCTTGCATAAGGATCAATGTAACATGTTCCATTTACAGAAAGAATTTGTGCATGAAATCCGAATGGAGTAATGTCAAAACGAATGGTAGCGTACGGGTCATCGATACCCTGACCTGCATATGTTTTTATTTCAGGAAACTTTTCCTCAAGCCCCGGCTCTTGTATACTGGTTTGCCAAACTCTGAAAGAAGCATTGCTTCCATCTGGCATTGGTAAAACTAAAATTGGACTCTGATTTCTTTTGAAGATAATTTCACTCTCCTTCGGGAGTCCGGACAGGAAAGAATTGAGTTTGCTGATATCCCATAATGTTGGTCTGAATTTTAAAGGCTTTATGGTTTGAGTCAGACCAGATTTGGGAATATTATTCTCGTCTGTATTTTTAAAATATAATTTTTGAGAAGATGCATTCAGGTTCATCAAAAGAAAGCACAACAACAATGTCCAAAATCCAGGTGTATTTTTCATAATTGTGGGTTGAATAATCTTTCAAATATAACAATTAAATTTCTTAATCTATATCTCTGTTCTTGCTCTGACTGACTTATACTATTTTCAATAATTCCGTTTAAAGCTATAATTAATGTTTTGATACAGTCTGGGTTTCATACATTGCATCACAATTGAATATTCCTTTAATTTTCAATACTTTTGCTTTTTTAAACTGGTATATTATTTTTATTTTAATCTGAAGAACTGAATGAAAATTAAGTCTTTTTTGGCTAAACCATTTGCAGGTCTGATTCACAAACAAATCAGGAAATCAATGGACAATGCTTTACAAGACCAACAATTGATTTTTAATCATTTGATCAAATCAGCATTGAAGACTGAGTTCGGGAAAGATCATTCCTTTGATCAAATCAAATCCTATTCAGATTTCATTCAAAACGTTCCCATTAGAAATTACGAAGCTTTCCGGCCTTATATAGATAAAATAAAACAAGGGAAACACAATGTTCTTTGGAAAGGACAGCCACTTTATTTCGCCAAAACCAGTGGCACTACCAGCGGTGTAAAATATATTCCAATCTCAAAAGACTCGATATCGAATCATATCAATGGTGCCAGGAATGCCCTGTTGTGCTATATGGCTGAGACCGGTAACACATCATTCGCCGACGGCAAGCTGATTTTTCTGAGTGGCTCACCTGAATTGGAACGTCTTGGTGGCATTGCAACCGGAAGGTTAAGCGGAATTGTAAATCACCATGTTCCCAGATACCTCAGATCTAATCAGCTTCCATCGTATGAGACGAATTGTATAGAAGACTGGGAAACCAAGTTGTCCAAAATTGTAGAGGAAACTATTCATCAAAACATGACCCTTATCAGCGGTATACCGCCATGGATGCAGATGTATTTTGACCGCCTGATTGAAAAAACCGGGAAAAAGATTGGAGATCTGTTTCCTAATTTCAGCGTAATGGTTCAGGGCGGTGTGAATTATGAGCCTTATAAGGCCAAACTCATTGAGAGTATTGGCAGACATGTGGATACCATTGAGCTTTTCCCTGCAAGCGAAGGTTTTTTTGCTTTTCAGGATAAGCCTGGTCAGTCGGGCATGTTATTGAATACGAACTCCGGAATTTTCTTTGAATTTATACCGGTAAATGAGCTGGGTAAAGAAAATCCTTTAAGACTATCATTGAGCGATGTCAAAACAGGTGAAAATTATGCCATGATTGTCTCCACAAATGCAGGCTTATGGGCTTACGATATTGGTGATACCGTTAAGTTTATTTCAATAGATCCATATCGTTTAATCGTGACTGGTAGAACCAAGCATTACATTTCAGCATTTGGAGAGCATGTTATCTCCGAGGAAGTGGAATCGTCCATTTTAGAGGCTGCTGAATATGCCGGGGTGAAATTAGTAGAATTTACTGTTGCCCCTTATGTCAGTTCAGATAAGGGTAAAAGTTACCATGAATGGTTTATTGAATTTGAAAATACTCCTGAAAACATGAACAGTTTTGCACTTCGGATTGATGATAATCTGCGAAGAAAAAATGTGTATTATGATGACTTGATAGGAGGTAATATATTGGATCGGCTCAAAATCAGCCCAATCCGAAAAAACGGTTTCGTAGATTATATGAAGAGTATCGGGAAGTTGGGTGGGCAGAATAAAGTGCCCCGCCTGTCTAATGACAGAAACATAGCAGAAGGGCTTCAGCCATTTTTGGTTCTTTGATTTTAAAAAGTTCGCATTATGCACAACGTATTATGATGTAGAGCCTGTGATATCAAATTTCAAACTCTATGTTTATTGTATTAACTTGCAGAATCAACTAAATTCATATTTGTATTTTATTTAAATGTCTTCCACATCATCCAAGAAAAAAATAGCCATTTTTGGCTCAACCGGTTCCATTGGAACGCAGGCTCTTGAGGTTATCAGGGGTAATGGTGATGATATGGAAGTGGAGATATTGACGGCTCAGACGAATGATGAGCTTCTTGTCAAGCAGGCATTGGAATTTAATCCAAACGCCGTTGTAATCGGGGATGAAACTAAATACAACAATGTAAAAACGGCTTTGGCATCCACGGATATTAAAGTTTTTGCAGGGGAAGAGGCTTTGGAGGAAGTTGCCGCTTTTGACACATATGACATCATGTTGGCGGCTATTGTTGGTTTTGCTGGGTTAAAGCCTACACTAAAAGCTGTTGAACAAGGAAAAGTAATTGCTCTTGCGAATAAGGAGACTCTGGTAGTTGCCGGCGATATAGTGATGCAGAAAGCCATTGAAAATAAGTCTCCAATCATTCCTGTCGATAGCGAGCACTCTGCCATTTTTCAATGTCTGGTAGGAGAGGCTAGAAATCCAATCGAAAAAATAATTCTGACTGCCAGCGGAGGTCCATTTTTTGGCAAGAAGCCCAACTTTCTTGTCAATGTAAAAAGAGATCACGCGCTTCAGCATCCCAACTGGAATATGGGAGCCAAAATTACCATTGACTCAGCCACATTGATGAATAAGGGACTTGAGATGATTGAGGCCAAATGGTTGTTCAATCTTCAGCCTCATCAGATTGAGGTCGTCATTCATCCACAAAGTATTATTCACAGTATGGTGCAATTTGAGGATGGAAGTATCAAAGCTCAGATGGGATTGCCTGATATGAAACTACCAATACAGTATGCCCTTGGTTTTCCCGGCAGAATTAAAAATGAATTTCCTAGATTCAATTATAAAAAGTATCCTGTTTTGAATTTTGATGAACCGGATTATAGAACGTTCCGTAATTTAGGATTGGCTACTGAGGCTCTCCAGCGCGGAGGCAACTGCCCATGTGTGCTTAATGCTGCTAATGAAATTGCTGTATGGGCTTTCCTGAAAAACAGAATTGGTTTTTTGGATATAACGGCAGTTGTAGAAAAAACAATGGCTGCAATTGCTTTTATTGAAAAACCATCATTGCAGGAATATTTTGACAGTGATGGGGAGGCGCGTAACTTTGCTGCATCTTTGATGAAAATATAAACCTTGCCCCTGATTTTTTACTTTACATAACTTAAATAGCTATCATGAACATAATGTTGCTTTCAATTGAATGGTCTAGTGTGGGTCTTAAAGCAGCTCAGTTGATTTTGTCTCTTTCCATCTTAGTGATTCTTCATGAGTTTGGGCATTACATTACTGCTAGAATGTTCGGTTGTCGTGTAGAAAAATTCTATTTGTTTTTTGATCCTTGGTTTTCTCTGGTAAAAAAGAAAGTTGGCGATACGGAGTATGGAATCGGATGGCTTCCACTCGGCGGGTACGTTAAAATTTCAGGGATGGTTGATGAGAGTATGGACAAAGAACAGTTAAAAAAAGATCCGCAGCCCTGGGAATTCAGAAGCAAGCCGGCCTGGCAACGTCTTATCATCATGTTGGGAGGTATCATTGTCAATGTTCTTTTGGCTTTTATCATCTATGCGATGATTCTGATG
>VERM01000459.1 GCA_018882645.1 Ferruginibacter sp. | reverse complement strand
TACTCACCCCAGGTAAGATTATCGGATCCGTCTTTATGTGCCAATGCTTTTTCAATTGCATAGCTGGCGGCAGTCTCCACGACCCAGTCGAAATTTTCTTGTCCTACACTTTTGATATCCGCATCAGGTGCAGGATTACAGAAGTCTATCGCATAAGGAACGCCGTCTCTTAGCGCAAGCTCTACCGTATTGAAATCATATCCTAAATATTTACAGATGCGCAAGACGATTTCCTCCATCTGTTTGTATCTTTCAGGAGTAGGCGTAAAGTCGGCCACATATCTGAGATGGTGCGGATTGCGTGGCTCGTATGGCATGATGCGAACATATTTTCCGCCAATGCAATAACAACGGTAATATTCTTCAAATTTTATTTCCTCCTGCAGCATCATAACCAGCTGTTCCGTCTCCGCATGTTTTTCATAAAATTCTTCTATGCTGTTGAGTTGATATACACTTTTCCATCCCCCGCCGGCAAATGGTTTCATATATGCCGGAAATCCGATGTATTCAAAAATAGCTTTCCAGTCGAGCGGATATGCCAGATTGGAAAAAGATTCAGCAGAAGTATCGGTTGGCAATTCTCTTGATGGCAACAGAACTGTTTTTGGAACAGGTACATTTATTTTTGTAGCGAGACAGTTGTTGAAAAATTTTTCATCTGCACTCCACCAGAAAGGGTTATTGATTACGGCAGTTCCGCAAAGTGCTGCATTTTTCAAGTAGGCCCTGTAAAAAGGCACATCCTGTGAGATACGATCAAAGATCACTGCATATTCCGTAGCATCTCCTTGTATCACTTTGTTTATACTCACTGGTTCTGCAATAACACCATCAATTTTTTTACTATTGACTCTTTCAACAAATGCCATTGGAAAACTTCTTTCTTTTCCAAACAGCATGCCGATTTTTTTCATATTTACTTTTTTAAATTTTTGAAAATATTTTTTCAGTTTTTTTATGATTTAAATGATAATCATATTTTAATGTGCTATTTTTATTATCATTTTATTATTACTTCAATTGAAGTTATTTATTTTTTTACAAATCTATTAAATAGATTGCGTAAATGCACCAAGATTGTAGCATTTACTCATTTTTAATATTATGTCCGAAAGCAGGGAGTTAGTTACTGTAACCGTCAAAAAACACAAAATCACATCAAAACTCCTCAACCGAGAGGTGCTTGTGGATGGATATCTTCCTCCTGGTATTCAAAATCCCTCGGATTTACCTCTTTTGCTGGTCAATGACGGGCAAGATTTGCGTACAATGAAATTTGAGGACATAATCCATGGCTTATTTAAAAGGGAGGAGATTGCACCGATATTTACCGTTGGCATTCATTGTTCGGCCGACAGGAAAAATGAGTATGGCAC
>VERM01000110.1 GCA_018882645.1 Ferruginibacter sp. | reverse complement strand
TATCTAAGCTGGGTTTTCTTCTCATGTAATCCTCTTCTTCATCCGATTCTCTATTTCTATCTCTGTTGTTCTGTATTCTGAAGCGAAGCGTGACTCCAATATAATAATAACTGTCGTTGTTGGTAGGATCTCCCCTTTTTGTTCCATCTGCAGGATATGGTCCGCCGTTAGGAACCAAATTCCCTTTGTAAGCTACAGCCAGAGCTGAACCGCCTTTCTTTTGCACCAATATATCTTTGTCTATATACGTTGTACTGACATCGTCAAGATAATCGGTAAATGTTTTTCTAAATCCAACCACAACACCAACCCTTAGTCCGTCTTTGATTGCCCATTGAACACCTCCGCCAAATGGAACACAAAATTGCCTCAGGCTGTATTTTTTTCTGTCTTTATAAAATCCCTGTCCTTCGGTATCGAATTCATATAAAATGATTTTGGCTCCATTGGATAATTTGTAGTATGGACTGAATTTAAAAACCCCTCCCTGTAAAAAAACATATGGAGATACACGATTTTCGTACAAATCGAAAAATATATATTCAACGCCAAAGGCGAATTCGGTAAGTGAGGTACTAAAACTCAAATTTCTGGCTCTGTTTTTGAGTCCGTATTTATCATCTCCGTTTAAACTTCCTGTAGTTAAATCAAAGCGCAACAGCCATTTGCTGTTTAATTCATATAAAAAGCCACAGCCACCAGAGGGTCGGAATGTTAAGGGATTAACCGGATTCTCCTGAAGATCTCCAAGATAATTGGACATGCCGCCATAAACACTCGTAAAAAAATTTTGTGAAAATGCAGAGAGGTTAAACAGCAGAAAAAGTATGTTAAGTAACTTTTTCATAAAATTGTAGCAGCTTTTATGTCGATAAAAAAGTTGAAATGACTTTTTTTCTATAGATAAATGCTGTTGGATATATGAATTTTGAGTTGAAAAATTACTTTTTCAAATACATCACTTCTTTGATCAGTCTCACAGTCCTGCTGACATCCGGAAGATAAGCCGCAACAAGATTTGGGGCATAGTGCATAGGTGCGTCTGCTGAAGTGATTCGTCTGATTGGGGCATCTAAATAATCAAAACCTTCTTTTTGAATTCTGTATGCAATTTCAGAAGATACAGATGCAAATGGCCATTGTTCTTCAACAATAACCAAACGATTGGTCTTTTTAACACTTTCCAGAATGGTAAACCAGTCCAATGGTCTGATGGTCCTCAAATCAATCACTTCGGCTTCGATATTCTCTTTAGCCAATTCTTCAGCGGCACCAAGTGCTACTTTCATCATTTTATTAAAAGATACGATGGTAACGTCTTTACCTTGTCTTGCTATGTTTGCCTTGCCAATTGGAATCAGATATTCTTCTTCAGGCACTTCGCCTTTATCACCATACATTACTTCACTTTCCATAAAAATTACCGGATCTTCATCGCGGATAGCGGATTTGAGTAACCCTTTTGCATCATAAGGATTGCTTACAGAAATAACTTTCAATCCAGGAATATTTGCATACAGGCTCTCGAATGCGGTAGAATGTTGAGCGCCAAGTTGACCAGCGCTTCCATTGGGTCCTCTGAAAACTATTGGACAGCCGATTTGTCCTCCACTCATTGCCAGCATTTTAGAAGCGGTATTTAAAATTTGATCTAAAGGCAAGACAGCAAAATTCCAAGTCATAAATTCAACAATCGGACGCAGCCCATTTTGCGCAGCTCCTACAGCAATTGCAGTAAATCCGAGTTCAGCAATAGGTGTATCAATAACTCTTTTTTCACCAAACTCTTCTAACATTCCTTGGCTGACCTTATAGGCACCATTGTATTCAGCTACCTCCTCTCCCATTAAAAACACTCTTTCATCCCTTCTCATCTCTTCCTGCATGGCTTCACGCAAGGCTTCTCTAAAGGCAATTTGTCGCATTCTGTGTATAATTAATTGTTTATATGTAGATTAATTTTGGTTACAAATTTATTTCATACTGAGCATACTAACAAATAATGGAATGAATAGTGCCACATAGATGATCATTTATACTTAAAGAAAGTAAAAAAGGATGTCTTGTCTAAGACATCCTCAATCTGATTAGATTTACATTCAACAAATCATCATTGACAATTTTCAATGACCATGGCACTAGCTCCGCCACCTCCGTTGCAAATACCTGCTGCTCCGTATTTACCACTATTTTGTTTCAATACATTTATCAGTGTGACAATTATCCTGGCGCCGCTGCAACCGAGAGGATGTCCGAGAGATACAGCACCTCCGTTGACATTTACTTTCGTAGGATCCAAGTTCATCCTACGCGTGTTTTCAATACCTACAACAGAAAATGCTTCATTCAATTCCCAATAATGGATGTCATTCATTTTCAATCCGGCTTTTTCTACTGCTTTAGGAACTGCAATAGCAGGGGCAGTTGTAAACCATTCAGGCGCTTGCTCGGCATCCGCATATGATTTGAGGATTGCAATGGGTTTCAATCCCAAAGCTTCAGCTTTTTCTTTACTCATTAGTACAACAGCGGCAGCTCCGTCATTCATGGTTGAAGCGTTGGCTGCAGTTACGGATCCATCTTTCACGAAAGCGCTTTTCAATCCGGGAATCTTATCAAATTTTACATTGAATGGCTCTTCATCTTTGGAAAAAAGAATTGGGTCGCCTTTTTTTTGTGGAATTTCAACGGGTACAATTTCATCATCAAATTTTCCGGATTCGACAGTAGCCTGACTTCTTTTATAACTTTCTATGGCAAAAGCATCCTGATCTTCTCTGCTCACACCACAAGTGGATGCGCACATTTCCGCTGCAACACCCATCGCTTTTCCATCATAAACATCTGTAAGCCCATCTTTAGCCAATCCATCAATCAATTGAACGTTTCCGTATTTATTTCCCCAACGGAGGTTATCTGAATAAAAAGGAACATTGCTCATGCTTTCCATACCACCTGCGACTACCACATCAGCATCTCCAAGCATTATGCTTTGTGCACCTTGTGCAATTGCTTTCATTCCGCTAGCACAAACTTTATTTACGGTTGTGCATATTACTTCATTCGGAAGTCCGGCAAATTTAGCAGCCTGACGAGCCGGAGCCTGACCAAGATTTGCCTGTAATACTGACCCCATCAATACTTCATTGATGATTGATGAATCTATGCCTGCTTTTAAAATCGCACCTTTGATTGCGATACCGCCTAGTTGTGTGGCACTGAAACCTTTTAACGAACCTCCAAAACTTCCCAATGGAGTTCTCACGGCTGAGATGATGTAAACTTCCTTCATTTTTGTTATAAATTTTAAATTAGTGAGATTGGTGAATCATGATTATTTGTATTGTAAATAATGAATCCAACCCTTTGAAAAAAGAAATCGCATTTGAAAGCAGATTTATCAGAGCATAAAACAGACAAGCAAATACGTTTTAACGTGTGCAAAAGTAAGTATTATTCAACTCAGATATTATTCAGAAATTTTATTATCGTTTAATCCAAGGGTAGTCATAAAAATTGACGATTCTGATTGACATTCAACTCTTAGCGAAAACAAATGACACACGATTTGTATGGCGTTGAAAAAAATCATTGTTTTCACTATTTAATAAGTAATATATTTATTTATATTTAGCTGATAATAAATGCTTTGTGTCATTTTGTAGGACAAAATTGAATTATATTCAAAATACGTTTAAGCATTGGTTTTAAGCAAGTTAAAGAGTTGTTGTGAATGATTTTTACTTATTATTTAGATTCTCACATTATTTCCAAATTTTTTTGAAGACCCAGTCTTTGATTTTTACTATAGCTCAAAATAAAAGGTAGTATAACATCATCGTATGCATCATACATAATGTTAAAAAATATGGTTAAATCTTTTTTGAAACACATGATTTTGTTTTTTGTGATGGTGAGAATATTTTCATCATGCATCAATGTTAAACATGCCGCATATTTTTCAGACATAAAAGATACTGCTATAAATATAAATAGTTCAAACGAGGAGGGGTTTATACAAAAAAATGACATTCTAAGTATTTACATAACCAGTTTAAATAATGAAGCCTCATCAATATTCAATAATCCAAACACTCTGTCAATCAGTAATACTGCCAGCAATGGTTCTACCACTAATTTGAGTGGATATTTGGTCAATACTGATGGTAACATTCAAATTCCGATAATTGGCACAATCAAAGCAGAGGGATTGACAAAAAAAGAATTAAAGCAAAAAATTACAGATATCATTTTAGATAAAAAATTATTACTTGATCCTATTGTAAATATCAGGCAATTGAATTATGAAGTAACAATCATTGGAGAGGTAGATAAACCTTCTGTGATTAATGTTCCCAATGAAAAAATTTCATTGTTAAAAGCACTTGGAATAGCTGGTGATATAACAGTTTATGGCAAAAAAAACAATGTGCTTTTGGTAAGAGAAATTAATGGGAAGAGAGAAGTGAAGAAAATAGACTTAAACTCAAAAGACTTCATAATGTCTCCTTATTACTATCTCCAATCTAATGATATTGTTTATGTTGAGCCCAATCGACAAAAAATAATATCAGCAAGTCGAATTCAACAATTACTACCAACCATTCTTAGCGCACTTTCTATACTGGCTATCATTTTTACAAGAAACCTATGGTAATAAAAGAGAAAAATGAATCAAATAAAAAAAGAAAAAAGAGAAGTAAAAGAAGCATTCATTCGTGAATTATTTATGAAGTATGTGATGTATTGGCCGCTATTGTTGTTCTTGTTGATATTGGCTTCGACAGGAAGTTATGTATGGTTGAAATATGCCACTCCTAAGTATGAGGCAACCGCAACGATCCTGATTAAAGATGAAAAAAAAGGAGCAGATGATTCGAAATTAATGGAATCATTAAACATAACTGAAACAAAAAAAATTATCGAAAATGAAATTGAGGTACTTCAGTCCAGAACATTGATAGATAAGGTAGTAAAAAGTCTTCATTTATATGCGCCTGTGTATATTGAAAAGGAAGGCAGAGATATTTCAGCCTATGATAATTTCCCCTATCGAATTGAACATTCAAATCCTGATTCAATCCTAAATTCAGAAAGAATTTATGTCAAATTATATCAAAAAAATGACAAGGTAATTTTAAATGGAGATCAAATAGTTTTAGTAAATCAATGGACAAACAGTAAATATGGGGAGATAAAATTTGTGCCCAAATATGTCAGTCAGGCTGTTTCATTTCAAGAGCCAATATATTTTTTACTTAAAAAGCCAAGAGTAATTACAAGAGAGATACTGGAGAATCTGAATATAAAGACACTTAATAAATTATCGAGCATTTTGAACATCCGATACAGGGATGAGGTTTCTCAAAGAGCTGAAATCATTGTAGACAAGCTTATTGATATGTACAATCAAACAGTCAAAGACGATAAGAATACCTTGGCTGAAAATACGTTGAAATTTGTAGATGAAAGACTTAATGCTGTTTCAAAAGATATTGACTCAATTGAAAAGTTGGTGCAATCCTATAAGATATCCAGTGGATCATCTGATATAAGTTCACAAGGTCAATTGTATTTAAAAAATGTGAGTGAAAACGATCAGGAACTAGGTAGATTAAATATGCAATTGGGTGTGTTGGATCAATTACAATACAGCATTCAATCCAATTCAAGCGGAGGCTTGATGCCGGCAACTGTTGGGATATCCGATCCCAATATTTCAAAACTAATGACTGATTTAAGTGATAAGGAATTGGAATATGAGCGATTGAAAAAAACAGTCGCTGAAAATAATCCAATGCTTAGTTCATTAAAGGATCAAATCAATAGAATCAGACCC
>VERM01000109.1 GCA_018882645.1 Ferruginibacter sp. | reverse complement strand
GTACACATTCCAGCCTTCATCACATTTTCCTTTGTACTTATTACTCCACACTTCAGCAACCTGGTGTGGTGAATGGGATGCACGGGGTGCGTAGTATAAAAAGAATGGTTTATCAGGCGCAGCCTTTTTTTGTTTGGTGATGTAGGTTATGGCTTTGTCTGTGATTTGTTCACTCAGGTGTCTGCCATCCGGATCAACATGTGCCTGGTCTTCCACCAGATCAGGTTTGTATTGATCCGTTTCTGATCCAAGGAAACCAAAAAAACGATCAAAGCCTTTACCTGTCGGCCATCTGTCGAAAGGTCCTGCATCGGTTGCATCCTCATCGGGTGTGACACCGTATTTACCTACTGCAAAAGTGTTATAGCCATTCTCTCTTAATATTTCCGCCACGGTTCCTGCTGATGAAGGCAATCTGCCATCCCAACCGGGAAAACCTGCAGACAACATGGTATGGGAGAATCCACCTACATGTACAGCGTGTTGATTTCGTCCCGTCAACAAGGCTGAACGCGTAGGAGCACAAATGGCGGCCGTATGAAAGTTCGTATATCGAAGACCGTTATTAGCCAGTGAATCTAAAACAGGTGTGTTTACTAATCCTCCAAATGAACTGCTGGCGCCAAAGCCCACATCATCCAGTAATATCCATACGATGTTGGGTGCATTTGCCGGAGCCTTTACCGGCTCAGGCCACCATTCTTTTGATTCAGCAAGGGTTCTTCCAATAATACCGTTATAAGGTTGGGGAGACTGTGCGAAAGCATCAGAACCAACGACAATGCTTGTTGCAATTAATATCGCAGCCGAAAGTTTTTTCATTTTCATTTCTAATATTTTTATGTGATTATAAATTTTTAATACCCCGGATTTTGTGTGAGTCCGCTTATATTTACCTCGCTTTGAGGAATGGGATAAAGATTATTTCTTTCTGAAACAGCTGCTTTAGCGGGAACTTTTTTCACTTCTGAAACCAGTCTGCCCCAGCGCACCAGATCGAACCAGCGCTGCCCTTCCTGAATAAATTCCTTTTTTCTTTCTTCATAAACCGCTTCTCTGAAATCATTTGCTGACAATCCTGCAAGATCAACGGTTGGATCAGGCGTATTAATGGGCTTACCGAAAGCTCTTCTTCTTACTTTATTGATAGCTTCATACGCTTCATCCGTTGGGCCGGACTCTTCATTGATGGATTCAGCCAATGATAGCAGAATATCCGCATGACGAATCAGTGGAAAGTTGATGGCAACATTTCCACCGGTTGCCAAAATTGTTGTGTCAACATACTTTCTGAAAATTGGTTTTGGAAACTCATAATCTTTCCCTGTGGCAGGATTAAAAAGTTTTTTGGCAAATGATACATCTCTTCTGGTATCACCTGGTTGAAAGATATCATAGAACAACGCTACATCTGACACAATATCCGCAGGTTCTGTTGCCCTGAATCCGAGAAATGCCGCACCCATAAAAGTACTTCCACTGCTGCCATTCCCGGATTGATTGGGTTCAAACTGAGCGGAAAAAATATGCTCAGGCCCGTTTTTCTTTTTGGGATTGAACAAGTCTGCAAAGTTCTGAACAAGGGTATAACCATAATTTCCGGTTGTTACCTCACGTGCTTTGGCGCTCGCTTTTGCCCATTGTTTTTGAGTGAGATATACTTTTACCAGCAATGATTTGGCAGCACCGCCTGTGGCTCTTCCTACATTGGTTCCTCCGTAGCCGTCAGGCAGTTTTTCTGCATCTGTCAGATCTTTGATGATTTGATCATACACCTGATTGACCGGTGTGCGAGGAGTTTTCAATTGATTAATTTCAAGCGATGCGGGTTCTTTTAACACAAGCGGCACAGCTCCCCATAATCTTACCGCGTGAAAATATAACAACGCACGAATGAATTTCGCTTCATTAATTAATCGGGTTTTAATTTCATCAGGCGCATTTACAGCAGGTATATTTTCAATGGCGATATTCGCCCTGTTGATACCATTATATATTTGCCTCCATGCAATCTGAATCCTGTCGGTATTGGCATCATGCGTTAGACCACTGATGGCACGTACATTTGGATTGATGGCCGATGCTCCTGCAACCGCATAATCAGAACCCATGTCTGTAAGAAAATACAAGTTTCTGCCAAACAAACTCTGATCAGTAGGATCAATGTTTAATGAAGCATAAACAGCGTTTACACTTGCTATGGCATCTGCCTGTGTTTTAAAGAAATTATCTTTTGTAACAAAAGATGAAGGTTGAACATCCAGTTTATTGCATGAGGTTTCAAATAGCAACACCAGCAATAGAATACTCAGATATCTGTAGTTATAAATAAACTGTTTCATAAAATAGTAGTAAAATGTTTTGATAAATTAAAAGGTTATATTGAAGCCTCCCGTAAAAGTTTTTGACCCTGGATAAGCTCCATAATCTATTCCCGGTATCAGATTGCTTTGTTCATATGAACTTACCTCAGGATCATATCCTGTGTATTTTGTTATGGTAAGAATATTTTGTCCCGACACAAAAAACTTGATATTTTTTGCCTTAATCTTCTGGGCAACTGAATTTGGGAGTGTATAGCCCAATGTCAGCGTTCTCAATCTGATGAAAGACCCGTCTTCAATAAAACGATTGGAAGGCACTGCTGCGGGCGAACTCTTCGCGCGTTCAACATCGTTGGTAGGATTGTTCTCTGTCCATCTGTCTGCTAAACTAGCCAGCCCATTTGTTCCCAATGTAGGAATCTCTAAATTTTGTCTGAGTGCATTGAAAATTTTGTTTCCGAAAACGCCCTGAAAAAACACCTGCAGATCAAAGCCTTTGTATGTAAAATTGTTGGTGAGTGCAGCAATGAATTTGGGTTGCGCGCTTCCCAGATATACCTTATCATAAGCGGCGTTGATTTTACCATCGGGTTTTCCTTGCGGACCGCTTACATCAACATATCTCCTGTCTCCCGGTTTAGTATTGGCCGGACCTGCCAGTGTAGGCAAACCTGCAATATTGTCTCCGGTCTGAAACAAACCATTGGTCTGATACCCCCAGAAGCTACCTAATGGCAACCCTACTTTTACAATAACAGGTTGTTGAACATTAAGGACACCCGGAACTGTCGGAAAGAATTGCTGAACGCCGTTGCCGATTTCCAGTACTTTGTTTCTGTTTAATGAATAAACAAAGCTTGAATTCCAGGTAAAATCATTGGTAGATACATTCTGTGTATTGATTGCCAGTTCAATTCCTTTATTTTCAACTGCTCCGATATTTTTCAATACGGAAGTAAAGCCGCTGGATAAAGGAACAGGCACATTCACGAGCAGGTCAGTTGTTTTCTTGTAATAGACATCGAAGGCAATGTTAATGCGTTTGGAAAAAAGAGAAACATCTAAACCCCCGTTGTATTGGCTTGTTTTTTCCCATTTAAGATCCGGATTGGCGAAGCGGGTTGGTGCGAAGCCGGGTTGAACTACTCCTCCAAAACTGTAGTTGACAGAACGAATAGCGGCAAGTGCCAGGTAATCTGGTATCTCCTGATTACCTGTGGTTCCTGCACTCAGACGAAGTTTTACATTTGCGTATTTATTCAAATTATTTGTAAATTTCTCATCAGTGATATTCCAGCTGAAACCCGCTGATGGGAAATAACCCCATCTGTTGTCACGTCCGAATCTGGAAGAACCGTCCGCCCTAACCGATAGTGTTAAATTATATTTACTATTGTAAGAATAATTCAATCTACCCAGCCAGGAGTTCAATGTACTTTTGAAAGCATCAGAAAATGGCCTTCCGGGAGTACCGTCCTGTATGGCATTAAAACCATTCAGATCGCTTATAAAGTTGCTCGCATCGGTTGAAAAAATTTCACCTTTTGTTGTTTGTGTAGTAAATCCGGCAAGTGCTGTCAGTAAATGACCTGAGCCAAATGATTTGGTGTAATTAAGTGTGTTTTCATTTAGCAGTGCTGTAACGGTTTTGTTACCGATCAATGCCCTTCCTTTTTCTGCCAAACCATTAGTAGTCGTGGAGGGTGCATAAAAATTTTGTTTTGTATTGATTACATCTGCACTGGCACTCACACGGGCAGTCAGATCTTTGGTGATTTTATACTCAGTAAAAAACGCACTAAGTGTTCTGTTTATTTTTGTTTCATTGGTAGTATTGACAAGATCATTAATCGGGTTGCTGACCAATCCGTTAACCGGAGCAACGAATGGATTCCTTGTGATATTGAAGCTTCCGTCGCTGTTATATATTGGGACAACAGGCGCCTGTTGCAGAACAGAGAAAAAATTATTTCCGGAGGTAATAGTATTTGAAAGACCACTGGTACCATTGAGCACCGAATTGCTTCCGGTCAGATTGATACCAAATTTTAATGCAGAAGAAATATTTCTCTCGTAATTGACGCGACCGGAGAATCTTTTCAAATCTGAACCAATCACGATTCCATCCTGCGCAAAATAATTTCCTGAAACAGCGTATCTTGATTTGGCATCTCCTCCCGAAATAGACAACTGGTGACTCTGAATGGGTGCATTTCTCAGCGCGGCTGATTGCCAGTCGTATCCGCCCACATTGGCAATAGAATCAAGTTGTGTGGGAGAGAAAATTCCCGGAGTGGGTGTCTGAGGCAGAGATTTTATGATGTCATTACGTTGTTCAGCCCACTGACGTGCATTTAATAAATTGAGCTTTTTTAAGACCTGTTGTACGCCAAAATAAGCATCATAACTGATATTGGTTTGCCCTTTACTTCCTTTTTTAGTATTGATAATAATGACCCCATTGGCTCCACGTGAACCGTAGATGGCGGTTGCTGATGCATCTTTCAACACATCAATAGATTCAATATCTGCCGGATTGATGGACGCCAAAACATTCAAGGAAGCACCTGCCAGTGATACTCCGGCAGAACCATTGTTGTTGTCATTATAAATAAGTACCCCGTCAACTACATACAATGGTTCAGAGCCTCCTGTGATGGAGTTACCTCCACGTATGCGTATGGATGATGCGGCTCCGGGTGATCCGGAACTTTGTGTAACCTGAACACCTGCAATAGAACCTTTTAAGAGGTTATCTACCGAAGGGGTTACCTGATTGAATTTATCTTTTGAGAGTGAAGCTACGGAGCCAGTATTATCTTTTTTTCTTTGACTGCCATATCCGATCACGGTCACTTCATCTAATGAGGTTTCGCTTGTACTGAGTTTAACCAGCAAATCAGAGCCGGTGGCAACAATTTCCTGTGAGGAGTAACCAACCAGACTGATGATAACTGTAAATGGAAATTTTTGTCCTGTCTTCAGCACAAATTTTCCTTCATTGTCTGCGATAGAGAGATTGGTGGTTCCTTTGATTTGTGCGGTAGCTCCTTCCAGCGGAAAGCTTTTTTTATCATCTATTATTTTTCCTGTCAATACTGAATTGATAACAGGTTCGTTGGATTTTTGCTGTGCCGATACAATAATCGGACTTAACAAGAAGATCTTGATAATTGAAATGTAAAATCGTTTCATTACTTTTGTTTTGGTTTTAAAAAATAAGGCACTCAGCTGTCTCAGCTGTTTTGTATTTGATGTACAGGTCTTGTTTTACCCGGGCCGGAACTGCTGCAACAGTGTCCGGCATTTTTTTATGAAATTGTATTATGAAGTATCGTTTTGTAACATATCAAATATTATTATTTGTAAATGATTATTAGAATAAATTGATAGAAAAATATACCTTCTTGATGCGCTATCAACAACAATATAACAGCAGGGCTGTATAAACCAGGAAGGAGTAGCCGTTAAAGATGATAATCTGCTGTTTCATTTTTTTTGCTCTTGTGCAAAGATTGAAA
>VERM01000108.1 GCA_018882645.1 Ferruginibacter sp. | reverse complement strand
CCGCCGGTGCCTTTACATTATTTTTTACCGGACAAATGGGTATTCCCGTTTCTACCACGCATACCATCACCGGCAGCATCATAGGCGTTGGAGCCACTAAGCGCTTGAGTGCCGTTCGTTGGGGTGTAACCATTAATCTTCTATGGGCCTGGATTCTTACCATACCAGTTAGTGGTCTGCTTGCTGCTCTCGTATACATGATTACCTCTCTGTTTGTAAAATAATCGTAATTGCAATAGCTGGATTTATAAAATTTAAAACTATGTAATGAATCATCCTTTGATGGATAATTTTTTACTTTCTTTGCATTCTGATGATAAACAAATAAAATATTTATGAGTAAAATTCTGGTCACCGGAGGATGTGGATATATCGGGTCTCATACCATCGTGGATTTATTGCAAAACGGGTATGATGTGATTTCAGCAGATAATAACAGCAGAAGCAATCCATCTATACTAAAAGGTGTAGAAAAAATCACAGGCAAATCGATAAAAAATTATCATGTCGACCTCTGCATATTTGATGACACCCATGCAATTTTTCAGGAGAATCCTGATATCGCTGGCGTTATCCATTTCGCCGCTTACAAGTCTGTAGGCGAATCGGTTTCAAACCCACTTATGTATTTTGAAAACAATAACAATTCACTAACCAATATTCTGCGTTGTTGTGAGGAATTCAATGTGTCCAATTTTGTATTTTCATCCTCCTGCACGGTATATGGCAATCCCGATGAAACACCTGTGACAGAAGAAACGGCATTAAAACAGGCAGAATCGCCTTATGGATCTACCAAACAAATGGGCGAACAAATTGTGCAGCAAACGGTAAACAGCAATAAAATTCAATCAATTTTGCTGCGCTATTTTAATCCTGTTGGCGCACATCCATCAATTGAAATAGGAGAGATTCCTATTGGCCGCCCAGCGAATCTGGTTCCGGCCATCACACAAACTGCAATTGGAAAACTTCCTCAGATGCAGGTTTTCGGAAATGATTATCCCACAAGAGACGGCAGTTGTGTGAGAGACTTCATTCATGTTTCAGATATCGCTCATGCGCATACCCTGGCGCTCAATTATCTGATAGAGAAAAAAAATAAGTCGAACTGTGAGGTATTCAATCTTGGAACCGGAAACGGATATACCGTATTGGAAGCCATTCAAACCTTTGAAAAAGTAAGCGGCCAAAAACTGAATTATATTATTGCCGGCAGAAGATCCGGAGATGTAATCGGTATCTATGCGAATAATGAAAAAGCGAAGAAAATACTTGGCTGGATACCTAAATTCAATTTGGATGACATGATGAAAACCGCATGGGAGTGGGAACTTAAGCTGAAATAAGAAGCCATACAAACGCCATTTTTATATTAGGGAATTACCAAGTATCTTGCGCAAAAAAATACAATGCTGGAGAATATACAAATTACCGGAAATAAAGATACCAGAAGCGGATTTGGAGATGGAATACTTGAGGCAGCCCGAAAAAATGATAAAATCGTTGCCCTGACAGCCGATTTGGCCGGTTCGCTGAAGTTGAACGGATTCATGAAAGAGTTTCCTGAAAGATTTATCCAGTGTGGTATTGCTGAAGCCAATATGATGGGTATTGCAGCGGGGTTGACCATTGGCGGAAAAATACCGTACACAACCACCTTTGCCAACTTCTCTACCGGGAGAGTGTACGATCAAATCAGACAAAGTATTGCCTACAGCGGGAAAAACGTAAAGATTTGCGCTTCTCACGCCGGACTTACACTTGGCGAAGACGGCGCCACTCATCAAATATTGGAAGACATCGGATTGATGAAGATGCTTCCCGGCATGACCGTTGTGGTACCTGCAGATTACAATCAGACCAAGGCCGCCACAAAAGCAATTGCCGATTATGAAGGCCCTGTATATCTGCGATTCGGAAGACCTGTATGGCCTATTTTTACGAAAGAAGAAGACTTTGTGTTGGGAAAAGCACAAACAATATGCAATGGAACGGATGTTTCTATTTTCGCATGCGGCCATCTGGTTTGGCAAGCTATAGAAGCGGGAAAAATACTGCAATCAAAAGGCATCAGTGTTGAAATAATCAATATTCATACCATAAAGCCTATCGATGAGGAGGCTGTAGTTACATCAATAAAAAAAACCAAATGTGCCGTAACGGCCGAGGAGCATAATATTATTGGTGGCCTGGGCGATAGCATCGCTCAAATAGCTGCCAAAAATCAACCAATCCCCATCGAATTTGTAGGCACCAACGATACTTTTGGCGAGAGTGGCAAACCGTCTGAACTCCTAATTAAATATGGGTTGGATGCTGACAGTATCATCAAAGCGGCAGAAAAAGCAATTCAGAGAAAAAGTTAGCCCAATTAAACCTTCTGTTATTTTCTTCGTCTGATTTTCAGACCTAAAATTTTCTATGGCTGATCAATTAGATGACAGTATTCTGATTAAACAGTTTAGAGAGGCTTCCACCAAGGAAGCAGCCTTTAATGGCATTCTAAAAAAATATCAGGAAAAATTATATTGGCACATCAGGAGAATGGTGGTTCAGCATGATGATACCAACGATGTATTACAAAATCTGTTTATTAAAGTATGGAAAAGCCTAGATGGTTTCAGAGAGGAGAGCCAGCTGTATACATGGCTATACCGTATTGCAACCAATGAAAGCATCAGCTTCCTTGAAAAACAGAAAAAATATTCGAGTGTTTCCATGAGCGACTCGGAAAGTTCGCCTACTCATTCCATCAGGGCAAGCGAACATTTTGACGGAAATAAACTGGAGTGGAAATTACAGTTGGCAATTCAACAGTTGCCAGAAAAACAAAGAGCTGTATTCAATCTGAGGTATTTTGAAGAAATGCCATATGAAACAATGAGCGAAGTATTGGAAACAAGTGAAGGTGCTTTGAAGGCCAGTTATCATCATGCCGTAAAAAAAATTGAACATTATATTTTAAATCGTTAGAAAAAAATTGGAGAAGGCAAATCACATACAACAAGAATTATCATCCATAAGTGGTCTTGTATCAAACATACCCAAGGTAAATGTTTATGAAAAAGACATTCCTCCGTCGTATTTCAGTACATTTTCTGAGGAATTAACCGTAATAATCAATAAAGACAACAATTCAGAAGATGAAATGCCTTCCATTTTTCATGGCATTCAAAAAGTAAATGTATATGATGTGCCACAGGGATACTTTGATGCCCTTCATGAAATTATCAATGCAAAAAAAACAGCAAAAATTGTTCCGATAAAAAGAGTCTTCGTTCCTTTCAAACAAATGGCGGCAGTTATTATCATTGGAATTGCATGCTATAGCATAATCGGTCTTTTAAATAACAAGAATGAAATCTCAGATAATGCTTTTACAGATAATAAAATGATTCTTGCGGAAGCGAAAAGAATCATTCAATCCGGAAGTCTTGATGAAGAGATAAAAACATTAAATGAAAAAGACATCAATGAATATCTTAACTTTTATGGAGAAGATGTTCATGCCGCTCTGGTAGCTTCTTCTATTGATGAGGATTTACTGCCTGAAGAGGAAGACTATATATTTGACGATGAAACACTTAATAAGTATTTAAATAAATTCAACATTAATAACGAGTCAACTAGAAATTAATCACTATGAGCCTATTCAAAAAAACACTATCGATTTTAATTCTCATTCTTTCAGTGCTCATATCACTGAATGCCAAATCACAGATTGACGAAGAACAGGGAAAAAGACAAAAAAAAATAAAGGCACTGTATGTGGCTTTTGTAAGTCAGGAACTGAATTTAACCGAGTCAGAGGCACAACAATTCTGGCCTGTACATAGCGAATATGAAAAAGAAATAAAAGCTGCAAATGAAAAAAAACTACCTGAACTGGAAAGGGAAGAAACCGTTCTTACCATAAAAAAGAAATATGTTGAGCGTTTTAAAAAAATTCTTGGTCCTGAGAGAACAGATAGTTTTTTTAGAAAAGACGGTGAATTCAGAAAAAAACTTGTAGAGCGAATCAAAGAACATCGCATGCAAAATGGATTTCAGCCTGATGGTGGAGTAGACCGAATGAAGGGACGTCGCTTACAAAATGGATTCGGCCCAGGCGGAGGAAGAAACAGAAAAGGTATGATGCAGCCCCCACCTGCGGAGTACTAATTTAGAATTTAATTGTATTGAAAGGATTAAAAACTTGTGTGTTTGAAGCTTTTTTAATGTAGAAACTTTTCTTTGATTCCCGGAGTTGGAATCATACATTGTTCTTTTTTCCCGAAAAGTTTATATCTGTATTTTGCGATGATATTGTAAAAAAAATCTCTGATAAATCGGGGTATAAACCGAATGATAGAGAAATATCTTGGAAATCCTTTTAATAGTCTGCAAATCTGTATAAATGCATCGGATCTTTTATAGGCAATTCCTTCTTTGATAAGCACAACCGTATCAATATCGTTTGTGGACAAGCCATATTGATTCAGTAATTTTACTCCGGCTTCGCTTTGATGAGCTGCAAACTTGATCTGATTGTTTTTATCATGCCTGATAATCCACTGAACAGACTTATTGCAAAAATTACAAACCCCGTCGAAGATTACTATGTTCATTTTTCAAACTAAAATAACTAATTCAAAACGACAAGATCCAGAATATTTAATCGGTGCGGCTATTTTTAAAAGAATAAATTATTTTTTGCCGTCTACACTCCATTCACCGGGACCGCATAACAATACTGTCATAAACCCAATAAAATACAATAAAGAATGTTCCATTTTTTCAATGGGATGTCCTGCATGATACAGAAAAGCAGCAACTGCCATGGTTATGACTGCAGGAACGGCAGCCCATCGGGTCTTATACCCTAAAATGATGAAGATAGGAGCAATAAGCTCTCCAAACATGGCCAGAAAAAGCATTACCCATGCCATTTTTCCTGTAAACATCCAAAATTTTACAGGTTCAGCCGAAATGAATAACTCTTGGAACTTTTCAAACCCATGGCGCATCATAAGAATCGAAATTCCAATTCTCAAAATGGCTAGTCCCAAGTTTTGATATTTTTTCATATTGATCAATTTTTAATTCGCTTAGACTCTGTTTCCATTCCGGTTTTTCTTTCTCTTGAAGCCTTGATCTGTGCACTTCCGAAGCGCCAATTGAAACTTATGCGAAAGGTACGACTTTCCCAGTTACCATTGCCATTGACAGACAGTCCGCCGAAATTATTTTGAGATCTCCAGGGGGCTGTAAAAAAAATATCAGTTATGGACAATTTGACGGAGGCGGTTTTTTGGAATAATAATTTCTGCAGTCCCAAATCAATAGCGCCTTGTGGTTTTGTTCGCCATGACCCACCCCAAACAGAATGCCCATTAAACCATCCGCTTAACTCGGCTGTATATTCCTTACCTAGCGTAAAGCTTTGTTGAAGATTTGCGCCATAAGAAGGCACATCCAGCCTTAATACATTGTCTCCTATCTTTCCTGAAAGGCGTTGAAAATTGAAATAAATATTGACATACCCATTCCACCATTTTTTAATAGGGGTAGAAGCTCCGATGCTTGCATTAAATACATGCTGTGTGGCAATATTTCTTTGTTGTAAGTATGTTGCGTTTTTAATTGTATCTGTAATATCAGTAGCAAAGTCTTTCACATGACTATAGCCCAAAGTGGTATTTATCAAACCCAAAAAAACATGAGTAATTTCAATATTGTTGGAATACTGAGGTTTTAAAAAAGCATTCCCCTTTCTAAAAGTAAGTTCATCCAGTTTATTTTCAAAAGGATTCAAATCCTGATAAGTAGGCCGGTCTATTCTCCTGCTATAAGTAAGGTTCAGGCT
>VERM01000458.1 GCA_018882645.1 Ferruginibacter sp. | reverse complement strand
CTGTTGGACTCTAACTATTATTCCGTTAAAACGCTGGAATATCAGGAAAAAGCCAGACAGGAGCAGGTGAATTTTGCCAACCAGTTGATCAGTGATGAGACGGAAAAACTTGCCAATGATTCAGCCAAAACTTATTTGGCCATCCAAGATAGGATTCACAAGTCATATGAAATGATTGAAAAGTTTGATCAGTACATCCAGAAAAAACTCGCTGATCAAAAGACCGATATATGGAAGGAATTCAACAGTATGCGAAGGATGGAAGAGATCTTCATTGAAAAAGAAGGGAATGACAAAAAATCAAACATTCAAAAAGTATATGATGAGTTATTTGAATTAGTGAAATTCCTGAATTCTCAGCCTTTACAGCTTGATTCTGCCATCAAAACCTTAATCCCTGTCGTTGATGTTGTGAAAAGTAAAACCGGTAAGGAATATGCCTGGGACAGGTACCTGTTTCTCCACAAGCCCGTTGCAGTTAGCTACTTCCACATCAAGCGCATTAAGTTGCTATTGCTGGATGTAGAAAATGTTTATCAGTTGGCCGCTTTGAAAACCATTGGATATGTTCAGGCATTTTATTCTATCCAGAATAATACAACTGTGTTATTTAAGCAAGGCGAAATGAGCAAGGTACTGGATGCCGAGAAACAAGCAGAGATGATGAAGCGACTGAAAGAGGAGGCCAACAAAAATACCAGCAATGCTTCGTCTGAAATTGCCACCAATGATGAATTAACAAAGCGCCTGAAGAATGCGCTTCAAAATGAGAATTTCTTTGTGGGGATTAAAAATCAAATTTTAAAAAGTCTGAATTATAGTGCTACCGGAGACTTTGCGATTGAAGTTACCCCTGATAATAACGCGATTCTGAACAAAACTGCCAATGATTATTATCTGAGCTTTAAAAAACCGGGTCTGTATACCATCAAGTTCATGGATAAAAGATCGAATGCTAACAAAATGCTTTTTGATAAAAAAGTAGAAGTCTCTTTGTTGCCTAATCCATTGATCAGACTGAATACGGAGAGTATGACCAACAACATCATCAATGTTCGAGATTTGTTAGGTTCCAACCGTTTGGTCGCATACATGGGTTCCAGTATGTTTAAAAACTTCCCCGGACGGATCAATGGGTATACTGTTATTAGAGTAGGTGCTGATGGCAGAAAAGTATCTGAAAAAAATATTGGGGATGTGTTCCAACCAGCAGTACAAAGTTTGATAGGTGCCTCTAAAAAAGGTGACCTGATCATTTTTGATGCTATTCTGATTTCCATGTCAGACGGCACCACCCGCAATGCCAATCCTATGACATTTAAAATTGTTGAATGATGACCAGGTTCCTTTTAACTGCAGCTGTTTGGTGTTCGCTGGCATTTTATG
>VERM01000457.1 GCA_018882645.1 Ferruginibacter sp. | reverse complement strand
ATCTTCCATGGCTACTGTCTGTGCCGGTTCTCTGGCCTTGATGGATGCAGGTGTTCCGTTGAAACACCATGTGAGTGGCGTGGCAATGGGATTGATTACGAAGGGAGATCAATATGCAATCCTTACTGATATTTTAGGTGATGAGGATCATTTGGGGGATATGGATTTTAAGGTGACGGGAACGCGTACTGGAATATGCGGCGTGCAAATGGATATTAAAGTTGACGGACTAAGTATGGATGTGATGCGTCAGGCACTGGCACAGGCGAAGAAAGGTCGTCTCCATATCTTGGATGCCATGTACAAATGTGTTGAATCTCCTCGTTCGGATGTGAAACCGCATGCGCCAAGAATGGTTAAACTGATTATAGACAAAGAGTTCATCGGTGCGGTAATCGGTCCGGGAGGTAAAGTGATACAGGAGATTCAAAGAGAAACAGGTACAACCATCAATATCGAAGAGGTCAATGACAAGGGAGAAGTAAGTATCTTTTCTAAAGAAAAAGAAGGTATGCAGAAAGCAGTTGATTGGGTAAATGGATTGATTGCAGTTCCTGAAATCGGTCAGACATATGAAGGAAAGGTTAAAGGAATTAAAGAGTTTGGTGCTTTTGTAGAGTTTCTTCCCAAAAAAGAAGGCCTCCTGCACATAAGTGAAATCAGCTGGAAACGTCTTGAATCAATGGAGGGTATTTTTAAAGAAGGAGATACGGTAAAAGTGAAGCTGCTTGATATTGATCCGCGTACAGGAAAATTCAAACTCAGCCGAAAAGCACTCATGCCTAAACCTGAAGCCCCGGCCAAGCCAAAAGCAGACAGCAATTGATTTTAATTTTCAACTGAAATATTTACCGCAGTTTATAAAACAGACTGCGGTTTTTAATTATGGATTATATACAAATCAACATAACAGTATCTTCTAAAGAAGAGTCAGATATACTTGTAGCTGAGCTTTCGAATATCGGTTTTGATGGCTTTGAAGAAGATGAAAATATGCTCAAGGCATTCATTGCTGAAGCCAATTTTATCGAAGATTTGTTTGAAAATTTTATCAAATTAAATTCAATAAAATATTACAAATCAATAGTTAAAGAAGAAAACTGGAATAAAAATTGGGAGTCTGGATTTAAACCGGTTATTGTGTATGATTCTCACACAAAAAAACCATTGGTACAGATCCGCTCTCATTTTCACAATTCGAATTCTGAAATACCGTATGATTTGCTCATCACGCCAAAGATGAGTTTTGGTACCGGCCATCATGCAACAACTTATTTAATGATTGAACAGCTGTCCCTTTTGGATCTTAAAGATAAATCGGTGGTTGATTTCGGAACAGGTACTGGGATATTGGCCATTTTTTCCGAAAAATTGGGTGCAGCTTCTATCGT
>VERM01000456.1 GCA_018882645.1 Ferruginibacter sp. | reverse complement strand
CTGGGCGAATTATCTGTTTCTGCACAAGCCAACTGCCATCAGTTATTACCATATTAAGCGGATTCAACAAATCTTGATTCAAAACGAAAATATTTATCAGAATGCTGCACTGAAGACCATTGGTTATCAACCATCCTATTATTCGGAGAAAGAAAAAGATGCGATTCTTTTCGAGCCGAATAATAATACAACACAAAATATTGAGCAGCCGGAGTTATTGGATACATTCAAGAGAATGCCTAATCCCTCTCCTAAACCACCTGCAGCCATGGCAACGCCTAAGTATCCTGTACAGGCAGATTCTACTTATGATGCCGCGTCAAATACTGATAATTTTGATGAATTCATTCAGCGCATCATCACATCATTGCACTCAGAAACTTTTTACGTTGGTATTCCTAATGAAGTATTGAGGGAGTTCAACTATTTGATGGGAGTTGACTTTGATTTTGATGTTACTCCCAAAGCTGATGTCAGATACAGCAACAATACCTATTTTATCCGTTTCCCCAAGGCGGGTCAATACACCCTTCGTTTTTCAGATAAAAAGAAATTCAATAAAAAGATATCATTTGAAAAAAAGGTAAGCGCCTATCTGATACCCCCTCCTCAGGTGAAATTAAATGGAGATGCTAATACCCAATTCAGAGAATTGGTTAGCGTAAGAGAGTTGTTTACTGCCAATAGGTTGGTTGGTTACTTACAAGTGTATGATATCAAGCAGTTTCCAGGCCGAATTAATTCATTTTATGTAACCCGAATAACAAAAGATGAAGACCAGATGATCACAGAAAGAAAATTGAATTACGGCGATGTATTTTCTGCAGACTTGCAAAGTATGCTGCGCAAATTAAAGAAAGGGGACCTACTTCTCTTTGATAACATACAGGTTACAATGGCAGATGGAACAACAAGAAATGCTTCACCACTCACTTTTAAAATCATTGAATGATGTATAAAAAGATCGTATTAGGACTTCTGCTGCTTGGTTGTATGCAGTATGGGTTCACGCAGGATACCCTATCCGGTAATTATGGCTCTTTGACTTTGGCAAAGAAGATATATTATGTGAATGATGTAATTTCCATATCTGATGAATTCGTTGCAGAGGCAGGGGCTACCATACGCATTGCAAATGGGGCGAGCATTATCTGTTTGGGAAGTATTCGTTTTTCCGGTACCCCAACAGACAGGATTAGAGTAACCAGCATCAAAGGACAATCAGGAAACGGGTTGGTGGTTCAGGATACCAAGAACAATGAAATTTCGATGCAATTTGTCACATTCGATAGTCTCAGTCTTCCTTTGTTGCTTTCTGACAGTTGGTTCCGGACCAAAGTGCTGATCAAAAATTGTCAGTTCATCAATAACATTGGGTCACAGGCTGTAGTTC
>VERM01000455.1 GCA_018882645.1 Ferruginibacter sp. | reverse complement strand
GCCCAAGACCCGCTTTTCTCACAATTCTATGCAACTCCGATGAATGTGAGTCCGGCACTTACCGGAGCTGGCAAGGCAGACTGGAGGATTTCAACCAACTTCAGGAACCAATCTGTAGGAGATCAATTCATCAGTCTGAATACTACGGCATTGTCTTTTGACGGAAAAATTTTCAAACAACCTTACCGGGCATCCAACTATGTAGGGTTAGGCATTATGATATTGCAAGATGCGGGATTAGGGGGAGCATTTAAAAATAATACTTTTCAACTTTCCGCTAGTACACATGTAAGTCTCGATGAAGAAGACAATCATGGTCTATGTGCCGGATTGGGTGTAAGCTATAATAATACATTAATTAATTTCAATGAGTTGACTTTCGGTCCTCAACTATCATTTGCCGGATTTAACAGAGCATTGCCAACACAAGAAATGTCATTAAATTCAGTCAAGCCATATTATGCAGTTTCAGCTGGTATTACCTATACGTATACTTCTGATAAAGCAAACTTTGATTTGGGTGTTTCCGGATACAGATTCAATAAAATCAATAAGACAGCTTTGAATGACGGCACTCAACTTGACGCTCCCCGGTACAATGTTCACAGTGACTTCCAGACATTTATCAATGACCGTCTTGCTGTCAACATCAATGCTGTTGTTGTTTTCCAGAGTCAGGCAGATACTTATCTGGTAGGTGCCAATTTTGGCAGATTGATGAGCAATGATGATTTACCTACTGTGATTAATGCAGGACTTTGGTACAGGCAGAACAACGCAGTTATCCCCTATTTGGGAATTATGTATAAAAACATGCAGGCCGGTCTTACCTATGATATTTATATTGGAAATTCATCCAGTGGAGCCATACGCACTTTTGAGCTATCGCTCATATTCAGAAAACCCGGCAAGACGGGCAGATTAATGGATTCATTCGGTAAATAGGAAACTATCCTGTCTCATCTTATAATTGAATTCCATAAAAATGGGCTGCATTTCTATAGAAGATAGCTGTTTGTTCATCGATGCTGTAATTTGAAAAAAATCTTCTACCTATTTGAATACAGTCATGGTAAGTTGCAGCCAATAAACAAACAGGCCAGTCAGATCCCAACATAATACGGGAAGTGCCAAAATTTGTAACTACTGTATTCATTACAGGAATAAAATCTTCATACTTCCAGCATTTCCAGTCAGCCTCGGTAACCATTCCACTTATTTTGCAATATACCTGATTAAAGGAAGCAAGTTCTGCGATTTCTTGCTCCCATCTTTTGTACATTTTGCTTTTTATGGCTGGTTTCGCAAGGTGATCAATTACAACGCGTAATGAAGGCAGTTGTTGAATCAATTGTTTTGCGGTACTTAAATGAGACGGATAAATCAGGAGATCATAGGTG
>VERM01000107.1 GCA_018882645.1 Ferruginibacter sp. | reverse complement strand
GTCATTAAGTGCACAAGCGAATGAAAAAAAATCTGAAAAAGTACCTACTAAAACTACCAGTATGTATCCTGTACTTTTAAATACAGAGGGGAAAGAAGTTTTTATTGATCAATTTAAAGGAAAAGTTGTTTATGTAGATTTTTGGGCAAGCTGGTGTGGTCCATGCAGAGCAGAAAATCCTAATGTGGTTAAAGCATATCAAAGATTTAAAGATAAAAACTTTACGATACTCGGCGTTTCTCTAGATGAAAATAAAAATGACTGGATAGATGCAGTTAAAGAGGACAAACTGGAATGGAAACAAATTTCTGATTTGAAAGGATGGGGATGTGCAGCTGTAGAATTGTATAAATTTGACGGCATTCCATACAATGTACTGATTGATCCCAATGGAAATATTATCGCGCAAGAATTAAGAGGCGAAGATCTCCTCAATGTTCTGGAAAAAACGCTGAAATAAAGTTGAATATTGATTAGTGAACAATATTCAACTACTTTCAACAGTCGTTAAACTCCATAAAAAAATCCCTCCGATTGCTCGAAGGGATTTTTTTATGGAGCGTTTTATTATTCGTATCCCGGATTTTGTTTTAGAACACCTGCACTTGAATTAATTTCTCTCAATGGTATTGGCAGTACAAGCTCATTGGCATCGTAAGAAAATCCATCAGAAGAACCTTGCAGTCGCTTGATATCGTGAATGCGTTGGCCTTCATGAGCAAGCTCGAGTCTTCTTTCGTAAACAATATTGTCAACGGTAGCAGCTGTAGAACCCAATCCGGATCTGCTTCTGACAATGTCTAAATCAGCTTCTGGAGTTGCACCTACACTGGTGGAAAGTCTGGCATTGCATTCAGATCTGGTGAGATACATCTCTGCTAATCTGATGACAGGCAAAAACTTGTATTGAAGTCTCCATTTGCCGGTGCGATCGATGCCGTTGCCATCTACATAAAAGAAAGCCAGACGGGCATCATCAGGCTCGTATAAATCAAGGTGCTTGGAGTTGATTTCTATATCGCCATCTCTTGCACCATATTGCAAGATTGACCAGTAGGTATGCATATCATTCACTCCATCTTGTGAAGTAATAGGCAATACGTAAATGTCTTCTGAAGAGGGGAAGGTATTATTGAACACAAAAGCATAATCACTCTCAAGTGAATTGGTTGAATTTTCAATGGCATCGCTAGCTTCATCTCTTGCTTTTGCATAGTCGCCTGTTTGAAGATATACCCTCGACAATACAGCAGAAACGGCAGTCTCACTTCCATATACACCAGTCTCTCCTCCGATAATAGATTTTGCTGCCGTCAAATCAGCGATGATTTGATCATATGTTTCTTTTACCGTACTTCTTGGTACATTATTATTATTGGTGACTCCATTCAGTGTAGGCTTGGTAATCAACTGTAATCCGAGATTGGTAGTAACATTGCCTGCACTGTAAGGTTTTGCATAGAGTTTTACCAGTTCAAAGTACATCAAACCACGAAGAAACAATGCCTGTCCTTTTACGGCATCGCGATCAGCTTCATTGACAATGTTGACGGAGGCTATAATATTGTTGCAGATGTTGATCACTCTGTAAGCCTGAAGATAGGTACCCAACACAAAACTATTGTTGGTCAGAATTTCTTTTCTAAAAACTTCATCAGGCTGGTTGAAAGTTCCTACCCAATTGATTTCTCCATCAGCGCCGAGAAGTTCGGAGAAATTCTGAAACCCTCCACCTAAAAGCGCACCGGAACTGGCTGCATCATATGCGCCGTTAAGAGCTGCTTTGATGTTGGCATCAGAAGTAAATACCAATGTTTCATCAACACTTTGCAATGGGAGGATATCCAATTTTTTTGCGCATCCTGAAATCAGAATGGCTAGAATTGATAATGAT
The DNA here is from genome assembly GCA_018882645.1 of Ferruginibacter sp. Taxonomy (GTDB): domain Bacteria; phylum Bacteroidota; class Bacteroidia; order Chitinophagales; family Chitinophagaceae; genus Ferruginibacter. The sequence continues at coordinate 4,066 of VERM01000107.1, read as the reverse complement.
AAAAATATTTTTTGCATGGCGAATTGTTTTAAATTTTGATTGAATTAGAAACCAACATTTAGACCGATAGAAAAATTACGGATCTGTGGAGCAGAGTAAAAATCTCCTCCTTGGTTTCTGTTACCAGCTCTGTAATCCGTATTTACTTCAGGATCCCATCCGGAATATTTGGTAAAAGTCAACAAATTCACACCGGTCATATACAGCCTGGCTGAACTTAATTTGGCTCTTTTTACCAATTCGGAAGGGAAATTATACGCTATGGTTACATTTTTCAATCTTACATAATCACCATTCTCTACGTACCTGCTGGAAGCGGCAATGCCATTACCATAACCCAAACGCAATTGAGGAACATTGGTAATATCGCCAGGTTTTTGCCACCTGTTTAATTGATCTCTAGTTTGATTATCGAACCAATCAAAGCTTGCACTCATAAATCCTCCGGCTCCATTCATGATTTGATTGCCAAATACTCCCTGGAAGAGGAAAGAAATTTCAATTCCTTTATAAGTGATGGTATTGGTTACCCCTCCAATATATTTTGGATTGGGGTTTCCTACAATGAAGTTTCCTGCTTCGTTGTAATTATTCGTTGTAGAACCATCTTGTTTGTAATAAAGTGCATCACCATTTGCAGGGTCAACTCCGGCAAATTTGGGTCCATAGAAAACGCCAATCGCTTCACCTACAATCAATGAGTTCAGATATCTTCCATCATTGCCGGGAAGTAAACTCTGATCTCCATCTAGTTTAGTTATGCGATTCTGATTGGTTGCCCAGTTCAAACTGGTAGACCATTTGAAGTCTTTTTGAATGATGTTGTCCGTATTTAAAACAAACTCAAACCCTTTATTTTCCATTGATCCAACGTTAACAGTCTTGCTGGAAAAGCCGGTATTCCCTGGTACAGGAACATTATAAATTAGATCATTTGTTTTACGAACATAGTAATCGATTTCACCCGAGATTCTGTTTTGGAACAAACCGAAATCCAACCCTATATCCACTTGATTGGATTTTTCCCAGCGAAGATCAGGATTGGCCAACTGGCTAGACCCCAAACCACCTGTTCCATTGTACGCATTGCCTGACCAAAGTCCTCTGGATGCAAAATTGCCAAACCCTTCTGCGTTACCGGTTAAACCCCAGCTTCCTCTTAATTTAAGAAAACTGATGGTTGGTATTTTTTGTAAAAACTTCTCTTCGGAAAGTACCCAGCCCGCTGAAACGGAAGGGAAGAAACCGTAACGACGATCGTTTCCAAAAACGGAAGACCCGTCTACACGACCGCTCAAAGAAAGCAAATACTTGTTATTGTACTTATAGTTCACTCTGGAGAAATAAGAAAGGAATGCAGATGCACTTTCACTTGAGGACCCTCCTTTGATCAAACCTGAGCTTGCCAATTTCTGTAATTGTTGAGTTGGAAATTGTTCTCCAAATACATTGGCAAAAGAAATATTATACTCCTGGAATGACATACCTGCAACCGCATCCAAATCATGCACATCTTTAATTTTCTTTTTAAAGCTGAAATAATTGTTGGTATTGTATGTCAGCCCTCTAAACCATCCGGACTCGCCATAGCCGTTAGTACCATTACCAAAAGTGGTATTGGGGCCATAAAACTGATCATCGTTCTGGTTCTGTAAATCTATACCCAATTCTGAACGGAAGAACAGGTTGGAGTTAAAATTATATTGACCGAAAATATTTCCGATGTTTCTGTAAGAAGTAGAGTTGTAACGTCCTTCTGTAAAGTCAACATAAGGATTTTGATATGTAGTGGTAGGTGAATTATATACTTTTCCAGATTTATCTTTGAACGGTGTAACCGGAGAAAGCGCAACGATTTGCATTGGCGTGCTGAATTCATTGTCTTCAGGCACCCTTCCTGTTTTGGTTTGAGTGGCACTCAAATTAAACCCGATTTTAAATCTATCATTCACAGCCTGCTCGAGATTGATTCTTGCAGAAATTCTTTTCAGGTCATTTCCAATAAGAATACCGGTTTGGTTCAAATTTGACAGACTGATATAAAATTTAGTCTTATCGTTTCCTCCTGATGCGGATACATCGAGTGCTGAAGTGGCAGCTCTTTGATTAAATGCAAGCTTTTCCCAATCGGTATTGGTTTCCAGTTTTTTCCAGTCAGACCAGCCGGAATAACGGGTAAGTCTTCTTTCGGCAAACTGGAGCCAGGAACCGGGATACTGACTTGGGTCACTGGGATCAACACCTTCGAGTTTGTCGCTGTTTACAGCTGCTTCTCTGAGCAACTCCACATATTCTTTTGCATTCAAAAATCCTCTGTAGTTGGTTGGGCTATTGATACCAAATTGTGTATTTACCTGAAAATTGGTTTTGCCTGCCTTACCTTTCTTGGTTGTAATCAAAACCACACCATTGGCGGCCCTGGAACCATAAATGGCAGCAGCAGATGCATCTTTGAGAATGTCAAATGATTCCACATCATTAAAGTTGATATCCGCAATCGGATTTCCTGAATTAGCATCTGTACTGATGGGAATACCGTCCACCACATAAAGTGGTTCGTTTGAAGCGGATAAAGAACCGGAACCTCTGATTCTTACTTTTACGCCTTCTCCGATTTTACCATTGTTGGTTTCTACAAAAACCCCGGCAGCACGACCCTGAATGGCCTGGTTTAGGTTGGTTACAGGCATGCCTTGTACATCCGAACCTTTAACCTTTGCAATATTACCAGTAAGATCTTTTTTGATTTTGGTACCATATCCGACAACTACCACCTCATCTAGGCTTTTTGCATTGCTTCTCGCAAGCACTACATCAATAGAAGAACCCGTAATAGCGACCTCCTTTGTCTCGTAACCTATGGATGAAAAAATTAGACCTCCGCTCCCTTTGGGGGCGTTAATCAGAAAGGATCCGTCTGTACCTGTGGAGGTTCCAATACTGGTACCTTTGACCTCAACAGTAACATTTGGAATGGGCTGTTTGGCGGCGTCTGTGACTTTACCGGTTATAGTTTGAGCATTCAAACTAAACTGCGTCAAAAAGAATGTCGCCAAAATACTTAGGATAACTTTTCTCATATTTTAATTTTGGTTTGAAACAAATTTAACAATATTTTATAAACGCTGCTACAAATATTTTGAACAGAACTAAAAAAAATTTAAAAAAAGATAGATTATTTCTTTCTCCCGGCAAACAATAACAATAAAACAGGCAGTAAAACCAGATTGGTTATGGTTGCCACAATGAGGGTTAATGAAGTGAGCCAGCCCAAAGCGAAAGTTCCACCAAAACTACTGCCACAGAAGATTATAAATCCTGCTGTCAGTACAAGTGAAGTATATATGATGCTAAGGCCCGTTTGCCTGACGGTGTTTCTTACTGCAGACTGAGTATCGAAATTCACTTCGGGAAGAACCTGTCTGTAATTGACAAGAAATCTAATGGTGATGTCTACGGCAATACCCAGAGCCACGCTAAAAACCAATACTGTAGATGGTTTCAGCGGCACTCCTACCCAACCCATCACACCGGCCGTGACGAAAAGCGGAATCAGATTAGGTAACAGTGAACAAATTAAAATTCTGAAAGAACGGAAAAGATAGAGCATGCATACGGCTATCAATAAAAAAGCCCAGAAGATACTTTCTTTGAGTCCGTTGATGATATATTTGCTGCCTTCCAAAAACGTTATACTTGAACCGGTGATGGTAACATTGTAGCTCGTATCAAACAGCTCTTTTGTTTTGTGTTCAATATCATTGATGATGGCCGGAAGTTTTTGAGTGCCGACATCGGACATGTTGACGCTGATTCTTGTGTACTGATAGGATGTATCCATAAATGAATTCAACATTTTGGAAATCTTATCCCCTCCATTGACATTTTTATTTTTTTTGATTGACTGCCAGAATTTTTCGGAAAATGACTTCCCCAACACTTCTCCGGGAAGCGAATAGCTGGAATCGTTATTGCTTTGCTGAAAAGCCATATTGCCCAATTTCATTCCCTCTGCGATACTAAGAGGTTTATTCATTTCAGGCTTTGAGGCTATATATGCAGAGAG
>VERM01000106.1 GCA_018882645.1 Ferruginibacter sp. | reverse complement strand
GATTTGCTCCTTTCAAAAAACAACTCAAAAGAAATATTACGACAGAAGATATCCTGAAGCTAACGGAAAAGCCTGTACGAAGGATATACAAACTTGATATTGATGAATTGATCGATCAGATAAACAAGCTTGAAGCTGAAATTAAGCAAGTGAAAAATGATCTGGCTAATCTGGTTGATTTTGCTGTGGCATATTATGAAAATCTGCTGAAGAAATATGGTAAAGGAAGGGAAAGAAAAACAGAAATCCGTCAGTTTGATACCATTCAGGCCAAGGCGGTTGCAATTGCCAATGCGAAATTGTACGCCAATTTCGCAGACGGGTTTATAGGAACCTCCCTCAAGAAAGATGAATTCATAACAGAGTGCAGTGATTTAGACGACATTATAGCATTTACCAAAGGAGGCATCATGAAAGTGGTAAAAGTGTCCGACAAAACATTCATCGGTAAAGATATTATCCATGTGGCAGTGTTTCAGAAAAATGATGAGCGCACTACCTATAATATGATCTATCTTGACGGAAAATCAGGCGTGAGCTATGCCAAGCGTTTCAATGTTACCGGTGTTACTCGGGACAAAGAATATGATTTGACCAAAGGCAGCGAACGCAGCAAGGTGCATTATTTTTCAGCCAATCCCAACGGAGAAGCGGAAGTCGTAAAAATCATGTTGAGCCCGAATTGTTCAGCAAGGAACAAAGAGCTTGATTTTTATTTTGAAGAGATGGAAATCAAGGGCAGGAACAGTATGGGAAATCAGGTGACAAAATATCCTATCCGTACAGTTAAATTTAAAGATGCAGGCAAGTCTACTTTAAGTGCAAAAAAAATGTGGTTCGACAGTAAGTTTGGTAGATTAAATACGGAAGAGAAAGGAGAATATCTGGGTATGTTTGATGAGGAAGATCGCATTCTTGTCATATACGGTGATGGCAATTATGAGATTACTGATCAGGAATTGACTCAGCGATTTGAACCCGAAAAAGTTTTACTGATTGAAAAATATGATGCGGATAAAATTATATCAGCAGTCTACCTGGACAATGAAAAACTTCAGTATAATGTAAAGCGATTCAAAATAGAAACTACTACTTTACAGACTAAGTTTTATTTTATCAAAGAAGGGAAAGATAACCGTCTGGAGATGGTAACCACTGCAAAAGAACCTTTGTTATTAGTGCAATCAGGCAGAGGTCAGCAGTTAAATAAAGCTAAATTTAAAATTGATAAACTGGTGGAAGTGATGGGCTGGAAAGCAGTAGGTTCCAAGCTGGTTGATTTTTCAAAATCAGTTGAAATGAACTGGGAAATAAAGGAAAAAGAAAGCGGACAAGGGGAATTGTTTTGATAGGGTATTTATTTTTATGTCAATTTGACGATTGGAGCTGATTATTATAGTCTACACTCCAATCGTCAGATTGTCTAATAGCTGAATGCAATTATTTATTAGTTCAGCTGTATTGTAAACACTCTTCCGTTGATTGTCAACGTAGCGGTATCATCACCGTTAAACACAATTGTTCCTTCGTATGTTCTGGTATTTCCATTGCTGACCTTAATTACGGCACTCACTGTTCCCGTTCCTCCGGTGATTTTATCAGTTGCTTTGTCTATTGTGACATTAGTATATGTATGATTTACATTGGTTTCAAAAGTATATTGATTCCTGATTTTTGAGGTTCTCACCCCATTTCTTGAAACAGTACCATTCAGGACTAAAGGTAAAGACTGGTCAGGACCAAACCCTGTTAGTGTCCAGTTGCGAACTCCTGTGGAATTACCACTCATTTTAGGCCCGTCAAAAGTGCCTGTGATGTTGCCCGTCCAGACAAGTGAACTCGGTTTTTGATTCTCGCAATTCAATGTCGCTGTGATGCTGTGTGTATGGGTGGCTGTAAACAATCCGCTGGTGATGGTTCTTTGGAAAGTTGTATCCTTGGTTTGACCACATTCCAGCCATTTTCTTCCTGGTCCGGGGATGAAAATGTTAACTCTGGCAAAACGGGAGAGTTCGCTGGCGTCATCAGCTGATCCTCCAACCGGACGAGCCATAGTTGAAGATATAATGTCAGCAGCATCGTCTTCGGTTATGCTTACTGCTTCATCTTTTTTACAACTGCTCAAGGATATTGCCAAAAAGGCAAATGCAGAGAGCATCAGATTAGATTTGGTAGTTAAGATTTTCATAATCATGGTTTTATTTTTTTATATGGATATATAGATGTTGTTTCTTTCTAAAGGTTTAATAGTAGATGAAATTATTTTAAAAAAAGTTTTAATGCCGTGGAGTCTGACCTCCCAGAAGGAGGATTTCCTCGGTCATGTTCTCCCAGCTGTATTTGATCTTTTCTGATCTAAGGTAAGGAATAAAGTGTGCAGCGCCAATTTTGAAAAAATCTTCAATTTTTTGGGCTATATCCTCTGAATCGGGCTCCGCCACCAACCCCGCTTTATGATCCGGAACAAGTGCCGGCAATCCGCCGACTTTCGTCACAATCATAGGAACTTCGAAATGATAGGCAAGGGGGGTTACTCCGCTTTGTGTGGCATTTCTGTATGGCTGTACAATCAAATCGGCAGCACAGAGGTAGTATTTCACTTCACTGTCGGGAATAAAATCTGTTTTCAGGATCAGCATATCTTGAATACCCAATTCCGCTATTTTTTTATCGTAGGGCGAACGGTCTTCATAAAATTCTCCTGCAACAAGAAATTTAACCGGTGTTTGAATGGTTTTATTTTCTTTTATTATTTTGATTGCATCCAGAAGGATATCCAGACCCTTATATTTTCTAATAAACCCGAAAAAAAGTGCTATTGAAAGCGTTTTATCGATGCCCAGTTTCTCTCTCGCTTCATTTTTGTCTACACGTTCTCCAAAATTATCGTATAAAGGGTGGGGAACAAATCTAGCCTGTATGTCATTTTTGAAATTTTTGAGGTCAAGAAGAACCTTCTCGCTCATGGTAATAAAGGCATCAATGGGTTTGATGAAATATTTAGTAAAAATTTTGTCTCCGGCTCTTTTTTCATGAGGAATGATGTTATCGGCAATGCAAACTATTCTGGTATGTTTGTTTTTTTTGACGATTCTTAAAATGGTGCCAAGGCATGGTCCCATGAAAGGTAACCAATAGCGGACAACAATGATGTCGGGTCGTATTTTTTTTAATTTTCGGCCGATTATCAACCAATTCATGGGGTTAATGGAATTGATACAGGCTTTTATCTTTAAATCTTTTGGGGCAGGTTCGTTGGAGTACTGTGTGGTTCCGGGAAACAGAAATCCTGGATATTGTAACGAAAAAGTATAGATTGAGGTTTGATGTCCTTGTTGACTGAATGCAGTGGCAAGCCTTTCATTAAATGAAGCCAATCCGCCTCTTAATGGATGCGCGGGTCCGATAATAATTATATTTTTTGGAGAGACAGTCAATATATTAAAGTCCAAGTCTTTTTTCTATCAGATAGTTATTTCGCTCTGTTGAATTTCTGGAAATAAGTTCCCCTATAAATCCGGCAAGGAATAACTGAGTTCCCATAATCATGGAAAGTATCGCAAAGAAGAACAATGGTCGCTGCGTCATTCCCGTTACATCAAAAAAGAATTTGGATACAGAAAGCCAGGTGAATATCATCAAACCGATCATAAATGATACGGTCCCCCATAATCCGAAGAAATGCATAGGCCTTTTACCAAATTTTCCTACGAAGAAAATTGTCATCAAATCTAAAAATCCATTGATGAATCTGCTCATTCCAAATTTGGTGACACCATATTTTCTCGCGCGGTGTTCAACCACTTTTTCTCCAATTTTTCTGAATCCTGCCCATTTGGCCAGTATGGGAACATAACGATGCATCTCTCCGAATACTTCAATCGATTTCACTACATTTTTTCGGTAGGCTTTCAATCCGCAGTTGAAATCATGAAGTTTTATTTTACTCATTCTTCTGGCGGTAGCATTAAAGAGTTTGCTTGGTAAGTTTTTTGTTAGTTTATTGTCATATCTTTTTTTCTTCCAGCCGCTGACCATATCATAATTTTCCTCAGTAATCATTCGGTAGAGTTCGGGTATTTCATCCGGACTATCCTGTAAGTCTGCATCCATGGTAATGATCACATCTCCGGAGGAAGTTTTAAAGCCTTCATTGAGTGCGGCACTTTTGCCATAATTTCTTTGGAATTTTATTCCTTTTACTGATGGGTTTATTGTTTGTAATTTTTGTATCGTTTCCCATGACCCGTCTGTTGAACCGTCATCAATGTAAATGATTTCATAAGAGAAATGGTTATTCTGCATCACTTTTTCAATCCAGCTGTTCAGCTCCGGCAGTGATTCGTTTTCATTAAGCAATGGTATTACGACGGATATGTTCATACATTATATTTATTTTTTTGCCTCTGCTTTTTGACTTAAAAAACCTGCAGTTACCACTGTGACAAGGCTACCCAAGATAAGAAATTTCATGGTTGTAATGAACAGCATCATTGGCATAAAGATGCTTCTTAGTTTTTCAGCATTTTCATTTATCTCTTCGTTAGTTCTGTTTCCCTGTTCAGAAATCAATGCATTGTTTTCTGCTATTCCTTTTTCCATAATTTGTGGATTGTTTTTATAAAATATATAGGAATAGCAAACCATTAATAAAGTGATAACAATAAATGCTTTAAAACCTTCCGAAAAATATTCTTTAAATTTTTGAGCATCAGTTTGACGTATGTGAAAATCAATCAAAACCCAAAGCAGACCAATGATGAAAGTTGTCAACACTACATATTGGCTTTTGCCGTTTTCAGGTAAATGAAAGCCATAAAATAAAATAACAGACAACACAATTAAAACTAGGCCGGTGATTATTCCTTTATTTCGCGGATAAATATATCTCATCTGTTGCTGATGATAGTTTGATGATTATTGATGATGCCATAAACTTTCCCCTTCAATTCTTTACCTATAAACGGACTGTTTTTTGATTTGGAATGAATCATTGTCTCATCAAAACTGTAGCTTAGTTCAGGATTGAAAAGAGTCAGACATGCATCAGAACCTTCTTTGATTTCCGGTAGCGGCAATCCGATGATGCTTCTGGGTGCTTTGGTCAATTGGTTAATTAATCTTTCCAGAGAAGTTGAGATGGAATTCACTGAACCGAATAAAGATTCAAGTCCTATCATTCCGTTTTTGGCATATTCAAATTCACATGTTTTATCATCCCAGTGGAGTGGGGTATGATGTGAGGCGATACAGTCAATCAGTCCGTCATTCATAGCCTCTCTTAATGACAGCATATCCTCTCTGCGTCTCAGTGGTGGATTGACTTTAAGATTGGTGTCGTATTTCTCGAGATCTTCATCGCAGAAGTTAAGGTGGTAGGGCGTTACAGAGCATGATATATTCAGCCCTTCCGATTTGGCTGAGGCCACCATTTCAATTCCTTTTCGTGTACTTATTCCCGTTATATGAAGTTTGGATTTCGTGTATTTAAGCAGTTCAATGTCGCGCGCAATCATCAGTTCTTCTGAAATAGCGGGTTTCCCGGGCAGCCCAAGTCTCGTACTGATGATGCCTTCGTGCATTAATCCATGAGCGGCTATGCTTACATCATTTGGTACCTGTATGATGGTAGAATCAATTGCCTGTACGTATTGGAGGGCTTTCAACATTACTCCTGAGTGCTGTATGGCTTTATTTCCGTCGGAAAAGGCTACTGCTCCGCTGTTGAACATGTCGTACATTTCTGCTAAATCTTTTCCTTTAGCATCACGGGTTACTGATCCAATCGGATGTATTGAAACAGGCAAACCTGAAGATTTTTGTTTGAGATACTCAATTTCTGTTTTTGAGGAAAGCACAGGATTGGTATTAGGCACAACCAGTACGTCTGTAAACCCACCCGCAGCCGCAGCTCTTGAACCTGATGAAATGTTTTCCCGATGCTCATAACCCGGATCACAAAAATCACTGAAAAGATCCACCCATCCTATACTCACATGCAG
>VERM01000454.1 GCA_018882645.1 Ferruginibacter sp. | reverse complement strand
GCGATATACAACGTTAACAGGCTCATTATACCTTCCTTGATTTATTCGACTTTGAAGTTCTCCTTGACAAGCGGGCATGTCTTCAGCAATTATCCACGATACTCCCTTAGCCGTACAATTTTTTAACGAATATTCAAAAACTATAGCTATTTCGTTCTCATATAAAAAAGTTCCTTCGGGCCAATTGTTTTCATGTGCATGATAAAATTTTCTATCCACATCTAAAGATTCTTTGCGATCTATGGGTATAGCTTCAAAAGCTCTACTGTTACCACAATTGCTTTTTTCAGTTTCGTATGTACCAATATACATGCAGCATTTTTTTTCTTGTGCATAAAGACTGATTGAAAGAAAAGAAAATAATATTAGTTGAAATACTTTACTTAACATATAAATTTGATAATTTACCAATAAAGATAAAATAAAAACCCCGCAAGTGGTCGATATACTTTTTATGCATGGGGTGAGGGGTCGGCGGTGAGGTCTAACACAAGGCGGCGGAGAAAATAATTACTTGACCCTCTTCAACCTCTTAAACTTCTTCAACCCCTTCAACCCTGCCACCTCCGGTGGCAGCTAATCCCTGACGCAACGAACAGAAAAACCGTTTGGCTTACCGCTGCTGTACCTGCCTACACTGCCGTTATTGTAACTCAGAAAGCGGAGCCAGGCGTTGGAAGTATTGTCCTCCGTAGAACTCCACCAGAAACCGTAGAGGCCAATGTTGGTGAATGGTCCATGGTAGTAGCGGTTACCGCCCGGCAGACCTGACAAGCCGGAACTGTTTGAGCCGTTGCCTCCATCATTCCAGCCTGTTTTGGATTGCATCTTGTCACCAGCAACTTTCGCTCCCCCTAAAAAGTTGGCAAGTATAGTCCATTCATCATCGCTCGGTATATGCCAGCCTTTGGGCGCAAGACCCCTGGGGTCGTTCACTGCATACCAGTTGTACAATTTTCCATATTTCTCTCCGTTTTCAGGATCATCTTGAATGGATCTGTTTTCATAATAACACCAGGCAGGTTTACCTTCTTCGCCAGCCTTTTTCCATTCCTCAGCCGTCTTCGCTTCGGGTATTGCATCTCCATTTCTGAATTTTTCTACATTCAGGTTTTCAGACATCCAGACCTGTTTGCCAATCGTTACAGTTTGGGCTTGAGCGGAAAGTAAAAAGTGAAAAGTATAAAGTATAAAGAATGCAAGCAGCTTTTTATTCATGGCAGTATATTTTTTTCTAAAAATAAGGCATTATGTTGATTTGTTTATTTGTTGATGCGTTGAATATTGCCCACGGTTTATTATTAGCCCACGGTTTAAACCGTGGGCTGATTGTTTAGATTTTCTTTCAACCGTGTCCAATAGAAGATTTAACACCAAACCCCAAACGCAGAACAACCTGTTTTGGAGAGGGGTCGGGGGT